>JAQVDK010000096.1 GCA_028697835.1 Eubacteriales bacterium
ATAGTAGTCATTTATATTATCAATGCCAATAACTCTACAGTTTTGTTCTAATAACATTTTCGATAAAAAGTATCCTATAAAACCGGCAGCTCCGGTAACAAGATAAGTTTTGCTTGTATCCAAATGCAGCTCTTGCAATCTACACACTCCTTCGAGTTTAGGTTAGTTTCTTCCAATGGAGTAATACTCTACACCTGTGTTTTTCATATCACTAATTTTATAAATGTTTCTGCCATCATATACTAAAGGTGTTCTCATAAGACGCTTGTAATCCTCTGAGCTTACAGCTTTAATATCTTCCCATTCGGTAAAAATAAAGCAAACATTGGCCTTGTCCAAAGCCTCTTCTATATTATCGACATACTTTATGCTTCCATTGCCGTTTTTTCCTTCCGGATATCGCTGCTTAAAATTTTCCATACCTACAGGGTCATAAGCATATATATCCGCTCCTTGTTCTAATAGCAATGGCACATTCTCAAGCGATGGCGCTTCACGCAAATCATCAGTTCCGGGTTTAAACGTCAGCCCAAGAACTGCCACCTTTAATCCATTAAAGGTAATAAGCCTTTTGCAAGCTTTCTTATATAAGATGGTTTTCTGATTGGCATTCACATCAATGGCAGCTTTTACTGTTTTTAATTCATAGCCATTTTGTTTAGCCAAATATTCCAATGCTTTTGTATCCTTAGGAAAGCAAGAGCCCCCGTAGCCAACGCCGGCGTTCAAAAATTTGCTGCCAATACGGTCGTCGTAAGACATTCCCTTCGCCACATCCTGTATATCTGCTCCTACTAATTCACACAAATTGGCAATGTCATTCATATACGATATTTTAAGCGCAAGAAAAACATTAGATGCATATTTAATCATTTCGGCGGACCTTCTACTTACGGATACGATTGGAATGTTAAACGGTTTATAAAGCTCTAAAAGCGCCTCCTCCGCCCACTTGCTTTCTGTCCCGATAATAATTCTTGCTGCGTGAAGCGTGTCATGCACCGCAGAACCTTGAGATAAAAACTCCGGGTTTGATGCTACTTCTACTTTGCCTTTATAATCTTTAGGAAGGAAGTCGTGTATGAATTGCTCCACCTTGTCATTCGTCCCGACAGGAACAGTGGATTTTACAACTACAAGACAATCTTTTTCTATTGTTTCGGCAATTTGCCTTGCTACGGTAGCAATATAAGAAAGATTAGCAGAACCATCAGGTCGTTCCGGAGTGCCTACTCCTATAAAAATAACATCCGCATCTTTATATGCAGACTTGTAATCAGTGGTATAATTAAGTCGTCCTGCCGCATAGTTTTTTTGCATTAGCGCTTCCAAATCAGCCTCATAGATTGGAGAAATCCCTGACTTCATTAATTCGACTTTTCTTTCGTCAATATCAACGCACGTTACGCTATGTCCTACCTCTGCAAAACATACTCCTGCAACCAGACCTACATATCCGGTTCCTGCTACTGCTAATTTTTTCATACAAAATTCACTGGCCTTTCTTTAATAAAATTTAAATTTTTCTTATATAAGGTGACAAATCATGCCACTTTTCCTTTTCGCTTAGTAAATAAACCTTGCAATGTATTTAATAAATAATCTAAACATTCTAATTTAAAAATTCTTGCTAAGCCAAAATACAAAATGATGCCAACCAAAATTTGAACAATTAACAACAGCCATGCTTGCATTGCGAGAAACCTAAGGTTATATAGTACCGCTCCCATCACAATGGATAGCACTAACGAGGGGAGAACATCTTTGAATTGTTCTTTGAGCCCGTAATTGATATATTTTATATTTGGGTAAGCATTAACAGCTGTTGAAACCAGGCTTGAAAGCAACTCCCCAAAAGCAATAGCATAAACACCATAAAAGGTAGTTACACACAAAATAATAATACCAAATATTTTTTTTACTATTTCCAATTTTAGTATAGTGTCGCCATAACCTAAGCCCTTTATAGCCTGTAAATTAGCCTTTTGCATAGGGATTACCGCATAAACTACACAAAATATTTGCAAAAATGGCACGCAAGGCAACCATTTATCTGTCAACATCAGCTTTACTAAGGGTTCTGCTATAATAGCAAGTCCTGTCATAGCCGGAAGAACCAGAAAAGAGCTTGTTACAATAGAACGACGCAACATTTCTTTTATTCTTTTTCTGTTATCCTGATGGGATGAAAAAACAGGTAACATTACAGACTGAATTGAACCGTCTAAATTTGCAATAATAACCGATGGAAATTGTTTTCCTCGGTTATAGTAACCTAAAGTACTTGACGTATATAATTTCCCAATTACCACAACTCTCAAATCTAAATATAATGTTCCAAGTAATTCTGAAATAAGTATTTTGCTTCCGTAGGAAAATAGTCCTCTTAATCGTCCAAGTGAAAATAAGAATTTAGGTCGCCATCGAACTGTAAACCACATAATCACCGAAATAAAGAATTGGTTTGAAAGTTGCTGCCACACTAATGACCATACTCCAAACCCTCTATATGCCATAACAATACCTATGATGCCCGAAACAAGTATACTGCTTAAACTACTGTAAAACAACTTTTTAAACTGCATTTCTCTTGCGATTATAGCATTCTGTATTGAATTTATAGCACCAAATATCAAAGTAATTGATAACACTCTTAACAATAGTGTAAGCTGTGGTTCATCATAAAAATTTGCTATGTAAGGTGAAGAAAAAAACAAAATCAAATACAAAAACCCAGCTATAAGCAAACTAACATAGAATACTGTGGAAAAATCTATTTCATCTGCACCTTTTTTTTGAATTAGTGCAGTATTAAATCCGCTTTGAACAAAAACATTGGCAATAGTTATAAATATAGTTATAAGCGATATTAAACCATATTCTTTAGGTGCAAGTATCCGAGCTAATACAATTGAGACTATAAAGGTAATTCCGTTTGTTCCGATCCGTTCCATAAGTTTCCATGTGAGTGATGAAATAATATGGTTTTTAGTTATTACTTTGTTCATATATAGTTTCCTTTACATGTTAATTTATGATGATCATGTGCAATATGCGTTAAAATAAATCCCATTAACAACCAAAAAGCTTCTCTATACCAAAGATTCGCCGAAAAAGTTAGCCGTGGAATAGCCACACTACTAAGCAAGGTAAACATCATACTCAAATCCAAGTTATTTGTCTTTTTATCAAATAACCACACAAACCCGTAAATAATAGTACCCACAATAGGCAAGGTTAGTATTATTCCACCCTCATACATTAACTGAAGCACAATATTATGGGGGTATGTTCCATAGGCGATTTCAAAGCTGCCTATTCCATTTCCAAAAAGAAAAGACTGTTTTATCCCTTCGATGGCGTAAGGATAAAGAAGTTCCCGGCCATTTAATGCACTTTCCTGCATTGCCTTTGCATATGTTTTGTTGATAAGATTAATTGATATTCCATTATCATTTGTAAAGTGATATAAAAACTTAACAATATTGTCAAAATCAGTAATAACATATATTATGCATATCATTGAAACCCAAGCTAACCACATATAAGCTTTATGTTCTCCCCGCTTATATTGATTTACCAGCAGGATAAAAAATAAAAACATGATTGCAAGAGCTGCTCCCCTTGTGCCTCTTGTAAAAACAATAAGGAAAAGATAAATATTAAACATATATCCAGCACCAATAAAGATGCTTTTTTCTTTTCTGTAGTAAATTATATGTATAACTGCTGCGCATATACTTGGTAATAAGGCATATGAAAGCCCCATTACAATTGCCCCGCTTTGAGTTGTGCCACTATCCAGAAGAGCTCTTACATTCAGCATTCCAACCATTGATAATATAAGCATATATCTTAGTATAAGTCTAACTGAAATTGGTTTTGATGCGACGAATATAGAAACGACTCCATAATATAAATACTGTTTTAATGTTTTCGTAACAATTTCATTTTTGTCTAATCCCCAATAAGATATCATATATGCTGCCAATATAAAAACAACCAGCGCAAAAACTTCTTGCAAAATCTGTATTTTTCCATATAATAATAGTGTAGCCATGTAAAGCATCACAACTAATGCCCCAAAAATCACACCTGGAGACGAAACGGGAAACATGTTTGCGGTAACCAAATTCAAATATGGAATCATCAAGACTAATGCAAACAAGAAACTATTAAGTTTTACAACTAATGATTCATCAGATTTTGACATGTTGTTTTCTAAAGTTCGAATATCTGTTGTTTTGTTCACCTAACATTGTCCTTTCTTAAAGAGGGACGTTTAATTATTTTAAAGATATACTTAATTGTTTCAATCAAGATATACCAAATTCCTGTTGTTCCTGCTTTTAATTCTCTAAACCTTTTGACAAAGGCTTTTATATTCCCCGTTCTCAAATCTCTTAAGCATATACTTAATTGATTTGAGATAATAATCTTTTTCTGTTTTCTCGGAGAAAACTGCCCTATTAGTGGCTCCATTTTTTTAAGATAATGATTCATATAAGCTATAGCTTCATCTCTTGAACGAGGACTGTTGCGAAATGTCAGATTCTTTTCAAGCCCCACCTTGGGTGATGCTGCTATATTATACATACTCGCTACCCTTGCAGTAAACTCCCAGTCTTGATGGCGCCTAAAAGATTCATCAAATCCTCCAACTTTTTCAAAAGCAGATTTCTTTATTAAAAGGGTACCAGAACTGGCTCCCGCTTTATGGAGTAATATATCATATAATATCATTCCACTTTTTTTAGCTTTAACAACTTCTTCAAGCACTCCATTTCTTTTCTTTACATAGGAACAATAACACATTCCGTAGCTTTCGTCAAGAGAACTAAGGACAGCAACTTGAGTGCTTATTTTATCATGTTTAAATGTGTCATCATCGTCGAGAAATGCGATATATTTGCCTTTAGCTTCTCTTGTTCCTGTGTTTCTTGCAGCAGAGCCGTTTTTGTTTTGTTTATGTACAACATATCTAAAATTCTCATTTGACGTAAACTGTCTTATTCTTTCGTAGGTTTGCAATTGACTTTTAGTACCTTGACCATTATCATCAACTACAATCACCTCAATATTTTTATAATCCTGACTTAATGCACTATTTACGGCATTGATTATGTTTTCTCCGCCTCCGTATGTTGGAATAACAATCGATACTAAATCCATTCACTAACCTCCGTTTATATACACATATCTTTCAAAAGGAACGGTCAATCTACGCACCATTGCTTTCTTGATTGAAATGTCTAATATAAAAATCCTCATACCACTTTGCAACCGATTCAATATCATATCCGGCTTCAACTATCTCGTTATATGTATTTCGGCGTTCAAACTTCCGTGAAAATTCCAATAATTTTTCAGCCCAGTACTCGGCG
>JAQVDK010000097.1 GCA_028697835.1 Eubacteriales bacterium
GTGTTTCCTGTAAATAATTTTTATTTTTGTATTTTACTGTTGAGATATGAAAAACTTGCAAACAGCCAAATCCTGCACAAAATAGCTCAGTTTAAATACGTCTATATTGACGTTGTAAAAAAATAGTAATTATTGACATTGAAGGAAATTGTGATATAATTTAATATATGTTTATAGACACCAAAATTTGAAATTTAAGCGAGGAGATAACATGGAGCAAAAATCTTACAACCCTTATGTGTCTGCACAAATACAGTTCGACGCTGTGGCGGACATGCTTGATTTGGACGAGGCTACTCGCCAGCTGCTTCGCCAGCCAATTCGCGAGTATCATTTTACAATTCCGGTGAAAATGGACGATGGAACCACTAAAATTTTCAACGGTTACCGTATTCAACATAACGACGCAAGAGGGCCGGCAAAGGGCGGAATAAGGTTCCACCCCCAAGAAACCGTTGACACAGTCAGGGCGCTTTCAATGTGGATGACATGGAAGTGTGCGGTTGTGGACATTCCCCTTGGCGGCGGAAAGGGCGGTGTCATTTGTGACCCACGCAGCCTTTCCCAGACCGAGCAGGAAAGACTGTGCCGCGGCTATGTAAGGCAGGTTGCCAAAAATATCGGTCCCTTATCTGACGTTCCTGCGCCGGACGTTATGACAAACGGACAGCACATGCTTTGGATGATGGACGAATATGAGGCAATTCATGGTGCCCATTATCCGGGTGTAATTACCGGCAAGCCTGTGGGCATGGGCGGCTCTTTAGGCCGTATGGAGGCTACGGGCTATGGCGTAATCTTTACACTGAGGGAAGCGCTAAAGGCACTTAATATTGATATAAAAACCAGCACCGCAAGCCTTCAGGGTTTCGGAAACGTGGCAGAGCATGCCGCTCGTCTTTACACAAAGCTGGGAGGTAAAATTATAGCCATTTCCAGTTGGGACAATATCGACGGCAAGGCCTATACTTTCCGCAAAGCAGAAGGTCTTGACATTGATGCAATGGCTAAAATCAAGGATTCCTATGGAACCATTGACAAAGCAAAGGCAATGGAGCTTGGATGCGAAGTTCTCCCGGGCGAAGATTGGATTGCCCAAGATGTGGATATTCTTCTTCCCTGCGCCTTGGAAAATCAAATTACGCCTGCTACCTTCAGCAAGGTTAGCGACCAGGTAAAGGTAATTTGCGAAGGAGCAAACGGTCCTACTACGCCTGATTGCGACGAGCTGATTAAAAATAAGAACATATACCTTATCCCCGACTTTTTGTGCAATGCCGGCGGCGTTACCTGCAGCTATTTCGAGCAGATTCAATGCAATATGAATTACTTCTGGTCAAAAGAAGAGGTTTTGGAAAAGTTAGACCAAAAAATGACCAGCGCTTTTTACGCAGTGCATAACCTTGCCCAGGAAAAAGGGTTGTATATGCGAGATGCCGCTTATGTAATTTCCATCAACCGTGTTGCGCAGGCTGTTAAGCTGCGCGGCTGGATATAACCAATAACGTAGAATTTAGACTATATGCTTATTTGGCTATAGTCTAAATTTTTCATATTTTTATGGATAAAAGAGGCTGTGAAATATGAATAGGTACAAAAATCAAGACATGGATGTTTTGGTGGAAAGGGCTAAGGAGCTGGAATGTTTTTATTTGGTGGAGGAAGCCCTTGCAGCTCCCTCCCTTTCCGATGGTCTGCTTAAAATTACCGAAGTAGCCCCCACAGGCTTCCAATACAGCAAAGACTGCTCGGTTGTTATAGCTTTGGATGGCAAGGTTTATTCCACCAAGCCGACTTTTGAAAAAAGCCACGAGCTAAAATCCGAAATTATGCTGGACGGAGCGCCCCGCGGATATATTAAAGCCATGTATCCAATTTCACACAGCAAAGAACCCCCCTTCCTTTTGGAAGAGCAAAAGCTTTTAGACAGCATTGCCAATCGTATTGCAGAGAGGGTTTATAAATCAAGCCTGCAGCATAAAAACCAGTTTCATGCGGACTGGAACGCAATTATAGCATTGCTGCAAAGCACCGACCAGGATATGCTTCTTTATGTTTGCGAAAAAATGCTGGCTCTTTTAGCAGAAACAAATCCTAAACTTTTAAGCAGCATTTATGACAAAATGGGCTGGAGCAATTACCAAATCCAAGGCGAAGTCAATTTTTCTTTGGAAACCCTGTCGGCATTTGATGTTATAAGTTTCAGCAAGATTTTATTCTCATATGCCGCCTCTTATCTTGAGGACGATTATATTTATAGTTGCATCAGCTTATGGATTTATCAGGGAAAGACCTATGGGCTTATCAAACAAATCAATAAAAAAGGCGCCGATGTAAAGGACATTGTCTATGCGCTGTCCCAGTATTTAAAGGCTGTTAAAGACAGCGAATCAATAAACCAGACCACAAAAAGATGGCTTACGGTAGAGCTTATAAAAAGGTTTTTAACGGACAAGTCCGAAATGGTTGCCTCTGCACAAAAATATATTTCCATAGAAGCCCTTTGCTCCCTTCTTGAAAATGTTATTTGTTCCCCTAATAACATTGGGAAAATCGGGGGAAAAGGCGCCGGATTTTTTATTGCAAACCAGATTATCTCCTCACATATAGAAGAATATCCGGAGTTTTCAAAAATAAAGATGCCTCGAACCTGGTACATTTCTTCCGACGAGCTGTCAAACCTGATTGAGCGAAACGGCTTGGACGAGCTAAACGAGCATAAATACAAGGACATTCTTGAAATACGCACAAGCTATCCAAGAATAATACAAATGCTAAAGAGTGCCAAGTTTTCTTCTTATATATTAAGCCAGCTTGGGCAAATATTGGACGTTTGCGAAAACAGGCCTTTGATTATTCGCTCCTCAAGCCTGTTGGAGGACCAAATTGATACGTCCTTTTCCGGCAAATATAAAAGCCTTTTTATAACAAATACGGGAACAAAGGAAGATAGGCTAAAGCAGTTGGTGGAAGGAATTTTAGAAGTTTATGCTTCCATGTTCAATCCGGACTCTATCCAGTATAGAAGCAAGCGAAATTTAATTGACTGCTCCGAGCAAATGGGCATAATGATTCAAGAAGTGGTAGGGACAAAAGTAGGTCCTTACTTCTTCCCTCTATATGCCGGGGTAGCCTTTAGCAATAACGAATTTCGATGGTCGCCCAGAATCAAACGGGAGGACGGCTTGATTCGCATGGTTTTCGGCCTTGGAACAAGGGCGGTGGACCGTGTTGGAGACGATTATCCCGTACTTATTTCGCCAGGGCAGCCAAACCTTTCCGTAAACCGCTCTGTTTCTGACCTTCTAAAATATTCCCCTCAGATGATGGACGTTTTGGACATGGAAAACAACAAATTTTTAACCATTTCCATTTCACAGGTTATAAAAGAGTATGGAAGCCGCATTCCCCATATCAATCATGTTGCTTCCGTTTTAAAAGACGATATATTAATTGACACAAATAAGCTTACAACCGATTTTCGGTCGGACAAAATTCTAATCACCTTCGATTATCTAATAAAAAATACGCATTCAATAAGCCAAATCAGGTCAATACTGGCTCTGCTTAAGGAAAAATTGGGGTATCCCGTAGATATTGAATTTGCCAGTGACGGTGAAAACCTTTACCTTTTGCAATGCCGCCCGCAAAGCAGCAACCACGACAACAATCCCGTTGCCATTCCGCCGAATATACCAAGCCAAAAAGTTATTTTTACAGCGGACAAATATATCTCCGACGGAATAGTTACCGGCATAAAGACTGTAGTATATGTGGACCCTGAAGAATATGCGGCGTTGGAGCAGTATGAGGATTTTATAAATGTGGCACATGCAATCAATCACCTAAACACATCTCTTCCCCGCAAAAGCTTTATTTTAATGGGCCCGGGACGGTGGGGAAGCCGCGGCGACATTAAGCTTGGGGTGCCTGTTGTATATTCAGATATCAATAACACCGCCATGTTAATTGAAATTGCAAGCAAGCAATCAAAATTCCAGCCCGAGCTTTCCTTCGGCACCCACTTTTTCCAAGACCTGGTGGAAGAAAACATAAAATATCTTCCTCTTTATCCGGAGGACGAGCAAGTTATCTTCAACAAAGCATTTTTTCAAAGCAGCAAAAACTCCTTGGAAAAGCTGGCTCCGGCTTATTCCTATTTAAACCATGTAATTAAAGTAATACAAATAGAAGAAGCCTTTTCAAATCAGGAACTTACTGTGCTGATGAGCGCAGATTTGGAAAAAGCCGTTGCCTACCTCGATTCTTCTTCAAAGCCTTTTTACATGCCGGATTATCAGCAAAAAGCCACAGAATTTATGGAAGAGGACAGCGAAGACCAAGGCTGGAAATGGCGACACTATATGGCGGAGCAAATTGCCGCAGAGCTGGATATGGAAGCTTTGGGTGTAAAGGGAATTTACCTTTTCGGCAGCACAAACAATTGCACCGCAAGGTGCAACAGCGATATTGATTTACTTATCCACTTTGGCGGCACCGATGAGCAAAAAAAGAAGCTTTCCGCTTGGCTTCAAGGATGGAGCTTGGCATTGGCGCAAATTAATTATTTAAAAACCGGCTATAAATCAAACGGACTTTTAGACGTTCACTACATTACGGATAAGGATATTAGGGACAAAACGTCTTATGCAGTTAAAATAAATTCAATTTACGACCCTGCCTACCCTCTTCGTATCAAAGAGTAGAATACCTTCCTTACAAAGCATTGCAGCCCAAACTTTAAGGGACATGTATATCCGGTCCCTTAAAGGGGCAGCAATTTATGATGCTTCTGTTCGCTGACTAAAAAGAAAAATTTGAGTTAAAAAACACTTGACAAATAAAAATAAATGATTTATACTATATAAGTGTCTAAAACAAGCAGTTTGTACTGATGTTTGCCGTGGCTCATTGGTCAAGCGGTTAAGACTCCGCCCTCTCACGGCGGCAACAGGGGTTCGAGTCCCCTATGAGTCACCACATTCTTATCCTTATAACAAATTTAAGGGCCTTTAGCTCAGTTGGTCAGAGCAACCGGCTCATAACCGGTTGGTCCGGGGTTCGAGTCCCTGAAGGCCCACCAACAATGCACATTGCAGGTATTAAACGAATTAGCAACAATTGCCTTTAGCAGGTATGATATACCATGTTAAAGGCAATTTGTATTTTTGGCTCTTTGTCAATAGCAGTATATCGAAAACGGGTTAAGCCTTAAAGTGGCTTAACCTATTTTAACTTTACTGTTTTTAGAAACTTTTCTATGTTTTCTTCTTCAAGCTTTTTATCCGCACCTCCACGCCCAAGCCTGTCACAAAGACCCAAAAGGGCAATATCTCCTATATCAACTTCGCTTTTCATTTGCTCTATTTTTTTAAAGGG
>JAQVDK010000098.1 GCA_028697835.1 Eubacteriales bacterium
GGTAATAAAACCCGAGAGCAAACTTTGTCACTACAAGGGAAGAAACAGCGAGAAGCCTTGCAACAACTACATTTCATCACGAGCAAACTTTGTAACTACGTGAGCAAACTTATTTGTAACTGGACATGCTTTCTTTGGCATTTGGAGTTACAGCAAAATCAAACCCACCAGCTTATCTGGTGGGTTGTTTAATTTATTAACATTTCACATTATCAAATCCAGCAAAAGACCTCTTATGTCATCAATCATTTTTAAAACTTCGATATTTGAGCTTTCTTGGCGAATGATTGCCCTCATCAAATCGTCCACCTTTTCGTTGATTTTTTTCACTAAAGCATACTTTCTTGTCCTTCCTCTTTTGTCTATATATCTTTCTTTTTCAAAGGCAAGGGCGCTTCCAAGAGCGATTTGCAAAAACTCCGCTATCATCTTTTTATAATGCTTCAGTTCGTTTATATTGAAATTCTGGGCAAGCCTTTCGCCTTGCTTTTCAATTTCGGACACCATATCGGTCAAGGCATCGTATGCATTTGCATGCTCAATTCCACTTAAAACCTTGCTAAAGTCAATGGGTTTTCTTGAGCCTGTATCTTCCAATACCCTGTTTCCACTTGCTTTTGCTATGTTAGAATTTCTTGATATTTTCATTTTAATCCCTCATGGACTTATGCAAACAAATTCATTTAATTTTTTTGGTCAATATAAATACTTTCGGGCATATTTTGAAAATATGCACTTATTCCTTTTCTGCTTTTTTTTAAGTCCCTTATTTGTTTTTTTACAGCTTTCATTTTTTCTTTTAAAATCCTTTGATTGTCGGCTTCCAGTGTTTTAATAACATCCGTTACGCTTATTATTTGCTTTGTTTTCTCTTGCAAATAATGCTTGATTTCTTCAAACTCCGGACTTTTTTGTGCTTTTACATAGCTTTCTTTAAACTTTTCGTTTATCTTGTCAATGTAATCAATAATATCCTGCTTCAAATCGGTTATAGCAAGCAAGTTGTCGATATCGTCGTTTATGATTGCGTCCCGCTGCTGCTGTGTCTTTTCAAGAAGTTTGTCTATTTCCTGCTGTTTTTTTTCGGTCAGTTCAATTAATTCAACCTTTATACCGCTTATATTGCTCATAAAAGCCTCCAGTTATCTATGCCCCATTTTAAGGGCTTCTTCCCAACTATCACGCAACTGGGTAACCAGTTCTAAAACCTCGTCCAATATTTCTACGTTTTTGTTTATATTTGCCTCCACTAATCGACGATGCAGATATTCATAAATCATCATAAGATTTTTTGAAATATCATATTTCATATCGATAGTTGCGATAAATTCTTCTAATATAAGCTGGGCGCGGATGTTTGCATTGTGCGAGCCTTCATTGTCTTTGTTTTCCAGTGCCATTTTTGACTGTTTGATAAATTTAATGCATCCATTGTATAAAAGCAGAGCCAGCTCGCCTGTGTTTGCCGTCAATATACTTTGCTGTTTATACTGCTGGTATGGGTTTAACACCGCCATATGTAATCCCTCCGTAATCAGTCTTAGAAGTTGTTGCTGCCGCTAAGCATTGAGTTTAGCCACGCAGATTGGCTGTATAGCTGTGACAAGGCTTTTTCCATTGCAGAAAACTGCCTGTAATAATACTCTTCTTTTTCATAAAGCCTGATAGTCAGCTGCTCAATTGCCTTTTTGTTATCTTCCAATTCCCTTGACAAGGCGCTTGTCCTATCGGTAATGTCACCGGCTATACCGGCTCTTTCAAGCAAATAGCCCTTTTGCCCATGTGAGTTCATTATAATACTGGTATAGTCTTGAATAATATCATGAATACGATGGGCCAGGCCTTCCTGCTTTCTTCTCGTTTGCACTTCCTCATAGCTTGCCTTTCGCTCGAAAATCGGATAATCCTCCGACCTTTTGCTAAACAGGTTCATAACTCCTTCCGGGTCGTCCTGAATTGCCTTTTTAAGCTTGGTCTCGTCAATGGTAAGCTTGCCTCGGTCACGGTAAGACTCGGATTTTATTCCTATTGAATATAAGCTCATATTTACTCCGGGTACTTCCTCAACCAAAGCCATACGCAAACTTGTAATTATTTTATCCAGCATGGGGTCGTTTGAAAGCATGCCTTTTTTCGCTTGTTCTTCCCACTTTTTGATTTCATCGTCCTTCATTGCTTCTTTTTGCTCGTCTGTCAAGGGAGGATAGTCTCGATTATACTTTTCATTGAACTTGCCGTATATTTTATCAATCAATTCGTTGTAAGACTTGACAAAATTGCTTATGCTTTCATAAATGCCATCTACATCCAAAGTCAGCCCTACCGTTATTTCCTCACCGGGCAAGGCGTTTAAAAGCTCATAAGTAACGCCTGCTTCCGTAAACGTATTACTGCTTCTTACCAAATCCTGACCGTCAATATTTACAAGCGCATCAAGACCGTCTGAGCCGAAGCCTTCTTTGTTATGGTTTATTTGGGTAACGCTATTTTCACCAAAGAAATTACCCAATACGTTTGTAATCTTAATGTTTGTACCTGCCCCTGTTTGCTTTGAAACAAGGGTAAACTTATCTGTAACCGTGTCATAGTACATATTTACGTTTGCCGTAGAATCGTTGTTGATTGTGCTGATTACGGTTGAAAGCTTTGTGTCTTTAGTAAAGGAAAACTCTTTATCGTTTATGATAAATTTAAGTTTTTCCGTACCGCTTTCATCGTCAGGGTCTGCTTCAAATATAAGCCCGCCCTCATTTCCAACGATTGAGCAAGCTCCTCAAGAGTTAAGGAAAGGTCAATGCGGTTGCTTGCTCCTGGTTTTATACCCAAAACAGAAAGTGCGTCATTATCGGCACTTGAGGTTAGTGTAATTTTGCTTGCACCTGCGGCGGTGGAAAAGGATATTTTTCCTGTTTCATCGTCGTAGATAACTTTTACTTTTGCCTCTCCTTCCATTCCCACCCCAAAAGCCTCTTTTATTTTGGTTTGGAGTAAGCTTGCGAAAGCTTCGCCGCTTTGCGCGCTGTCTATGGTGTAATCCGAGTCGAATGTAATTTCCTTTGTTAGGCCATCAATGGTAATGCTAAGCTTTGTGCCGGAAAGCTCCAAATCGCCCCGCAAATCTTCTGACTGAAGTCTTGCGGATATGCCGCTTTCGCTTGATTCTTTTGCGGCGGTTGCCAATCTGTTTACAATTATTTTGTGGCTGCCAACATATGCATCTGTGGTTGCAGATACACGAACGGCTGTGCTGGCTTCGCCTTTGGAATTTGAAACGCCCACAACAAATTTTTTATATTGGGCGCTTGAAAGCATGTTTGTTGACGGGTTGGTAATGTTTAAAAACGTTCTGCTAAAATCATTAAGTATGTTGTATACTTCCCGGTACTCACTTTGTTTCCATTGTATAAGCTGCTGTTTTTGATTCATTTTGTCAAGGGGAGCACGCTGCAGCCTCATCAAATCTCTGACTATTGCATCTGTGTCCATTCCGGACGACAAGCCGATAAGCCTTACTCTATTGTTAATGGTAGCCATTTAAATCATATCCTTTCATCCAAAAATAACCCCAAAAGCTTCATCCTGGATACAAACATATCCAAAACCTTTTCAGGCGGAATTTCTTTTACAATAATATCTGTTTCCTTGTTACGCATTTTAATTACCACCGTATTTGTTTCCTTGTGTATGGAATACAAAAGCTCAATACTGGTGTTGCTTATAACTTTATTTATATGCTCAATGGACTTGGCGATTGCTTTTTCCGAGATGGACTGGTAGCTCTCTCCAATCACTGCGCCTTTTAAAATATCGTTTATTCTTTTTATATTGTCGCCACTCGATTCTATTTTGATTTCTGATGAAACAGGGGTGGTATTTGAACTGCTTACGCTATGGGTTACATCCGCTACTACAGAATTACTGATATTCATGAGATTTCTCTCCTTTACAACTTTCCTTGCCTTAAACTAAAATATTCTTATTAATTTCATTAATTATATCGGAATACTTTTGCAAAAAGTTAATATTTGTTTTCAATTTTTTTAAAAAAGATGGCAACTGCCCATCCGAAAGTCCGCAAATTTATGATATTAACCGAATTTAAGCTATTGACAAATCTTTCATAATAAATTATGATTAAAGATAAGACTTGTTTCTTGGGAGTGAGATAATGAAAGGCAAAACAAAAGATATAGCGTTGGTAGCAGTTTTTACTGCTGTTATGATAATCTGCTCGCAAATTTCGATTAATATCCCCATATCCCCCGTGCCAATAACCTTGTCGATTTTTGCGGTTTTTTTAAGTACCGTGCTTTTAGGCTTTAAGAAGGGGACTTTGGTTCAGGTTGTATATGTTACCCTTGGCATATGCGGAGCGCCTGTGTTTAACGGCTTTTCTGGGGGCTTTGCAAAGGTTTTCGGCCCCACCGGCGGATATATTGTCTCATACATAATTATGGCTTTGGTGATGGGATATTTGATTGAAAAAAGCAAAAGGCCAAGCAAGCTGAAAATTAGTGCAATTTTAACCTTGGGACTTCTAATTTGCTATGTCTTCGGCACCGTATGGCTTTCGATTTTGCTGAAAATGCCTTTTTTAAATGCTTTAAAAATAGGCGTTTTGCCTTATATTCCCCTTGACATGATAAAAATTGCAGTGGCGGCGCCCTTGGCGCAGGAGGTAAAAGTACGTCTTTTAAAGGCAAAGCTTATAAACTAAAGTTGGGAGATGCTTATGTATTTCGATGATGTGCAAATCCGTCTTATAATACTATACGCTTTAAAAAGCTGCAAAATCTCCATGAGTGAAGAGCGGCTACAGGAAATTTTGGTCTGGAGCGGCATATTGGACTATTTCACCATGATGGATTTTTTAATTAGCATGGAAAAGATGGAAATGATCCAAACACTTCTTATAGAAGATAAAACATGCTACGACATCACCCCAAAAGGCATAGAAATGGTTGAAATGTTTTCATACGAAATCCCCTTGAGCATTCGTGACACTATTTCCGAAGCGGCAAGCGAAATTTTAAACAAGCTCGAGCGAGGTCACGAAATTGTGGCTGACATTGTTCCCATAGACCATCACAAATTTCTTGCAAAATGCGGCATATACGAGCGGGGTGTTCCTCTGCTCGAAGTTAACCTTTTTGCAGGGAGCAGAAAATCTGCCCAGAGCATTGTAGAACGCTTTAAAAACGGAGCAGGTGAGCTGTATAAAATAATACTTGAAAAAATTGTGGAATAAATATTGCATTTCCACAATTTTTTTGATATAATTTTTGGAATATAAATTGGAGGGATACCGATGCAATTTGAAGATAAGTTTCTAAAAAAAGCACTTACA
>JAQVDK010000099.1 GCA_028697835.1 Eubacteriales bacterium
AAAGAAGAATGGGTTGCTACCGTCCATTTTGCTACACTCATTTTCAAAAACATTGAATTTCATAGAAAAATTAATGAGGTATCAAAAAATCACATTTTCGATACCTCATTTGTCTACAGTCTGAAGCCAAGCGAAAGCTTGGCTTTTTTGTAGGGAATTTTATAAAATACGGTTATTAAATTTATTCTACGGGTCGGTTTAAATCTTTAACAGCATTTCCTATTTCCTTAAATACAGGTGCGGCGGCAATTGCTCCGGACTTTCCGTTTTCCACCATAACCACAGTCACATACTTTGGGTTTTCCTTTGGGAAATATCCTGCAAACCAAGCATGTGTCATGGTTTCGCCCCCTGCCAGCCAGCCTGTTTCGGCGCTGCCCGTTTTTCCTGCGGCGCCCCAACCGTTAATGTTTGCTCTTGTGCCGGTTCCGCCTTTTACCGCCATCTCGAGCATTTCCCTTATTTGCCGGGCTGTTGCCACGGACAGCACCCTTCCTCTTTCCGTGGGTGAAATATCCTTGCTGTAGCCTTTTCCGTCTACAATTCCTTTTACCAATGATACCTGCTTTCTTATACCGCTGTTTGCTATTGTGCAAAACAAATCGGCAACCTGAAGAGGTGTTACTGCTATTTTTCCCTGTCCTATGGACAGGTTTGCAATTTCACGAGGCGATGCAACGCTTTGGGGGATATATCCTCTTTTTTCGGTTAAAGTCTCGATGTTTAGCACTTTGCTCCCAAACCCAAGCTGTTTTGCATATTTGTAAATGTTTTCCACCCCGATGCGCTGGCCTATTTCGTAAAAAACTATATTGCACGATTTTGCCAAGCCTTCGCTTAAGGTAATTGCCCCATGCCCATCTTCCTCGTTGCATACAAAATTCATTCCGGCAATCTCAAGCTTTCCGTTGCATTCAAAAACCGAATTTGGTCCATACATTCCTTCCTCCAGTGCCGCCGCTGCCAAAACCACTTTAAAAACAGAGCCGATGTCATACTGAACTATTGCCCGGTTTATTAGCTCGCCTTCGCTGCTGTCCAAATATTTTGCCAACTCCGATTGCTTGAAATTAGGACGGGACGCCATTGCAAGAATATCCCCCGTGCCCACATCAAGAACAATAACGCTGCCGCGGGGCACCATTTTGTCCATGATTTCCTCCGCAGCCTCTTGGATATGGTAATCAATGGTCAGCTTTACGCCCTTATATGTGCTGTTTATCTTTTTGTTATAGCCAAGCCCCCCCATAACCTGCCTGTTTGCATTTTGTATCATGGATATGCTGTCGCTTTCTCGGACAGTAAGCATTTTGTTGAACACGTTTTCTATCCCAAAGCCGCCCTTGTCGGAGTAGTAGCCTATAACATGGCTTAACATTCCCTTTGCGTTGTATCGCTCGCTAACGTTAAAAAGGCTTACGCCCGGCATGTTTATAAGCTTTGACTGCTCATCTGTTACGGTTTCCAAAGGAAAAATTTGCACATCTTCTTTTTTGGAGATTTCCTTGCCCACAAGAAGGCTTACTTGGCCTAAGTTTTTCGTTTCGTTTGGAAACACAGCCGCATAAAGCCTGCTTTCCCCTTCGGTAAGGGGTATCATGTTGCGGTCGTATATAATGCCCCGCACGGTTTTTATTTCGATTTTTTGCGTCCTTTGCAAAACTGCGCTTTTTGAGTATTCTTCCGACTTAATGGTGGAAATATAAGAAAGCCTTAAAACCAAAGCGCCAAGGCATGCAAGCCAAAAAAAGCCAAGCTTTTGTACTTTTTCCATTTTTATCACCTAACCGTATTTTTCTAAAAAAAGGTGAAATTTATTCATACATATGGTACAATATATAAAGGTGATGATAATGAGGACAATTGTCATAAATAAAAACGATGCAAACCAGCGTGTTGACAAATTTTTAGGAAAGCTGTTTCGCTCAAAGATGCCAAAATCGCTTTTATATAAGTATATCAGGAAGAAAAGAGTTAAGCTAAACGGCTCTCGCTGCGCTCCCGAGGATATTTTAAGCGAAGGAGACGTTTTAAATCTGTATATCAATGACGAGTTTTTTGCTGATAAAGATATTGAGGAAACACCTTTTAACCTTGATATAATATACGAAGATGAAAATATAATTTTAATCGACAAGCCGACGGGGCTGGTAGTCCATGCGGATAGCAGGGGCAGTAAAAACACTTTGATTAATCAGATACTGTCATATTTAAAAGACAAAGGGGAATACCTTCCCCAAAAGGAAAACAGCTTCACCCCCGCCCTTTGCAACAGAATAGACAAAAACACAAGGGGAATAGTCATCGCCGCAAAAAACGCCCAGGCTTTGCGGTGTATGAATAATATTATAAAGCACCACATGGTAAAAAAGAAATACCTTGCCTTGTGTGAAGGTGTAATAAAACAAGATAGGGGAGTTTTAAAGGGCTATCTTTATAAAGACAGCAAGCAAAACAAAGCATATGTTTCAAAATTACCCAAAGAAGGCGCCAAGTACGTGGAAACCGCATACGAGGTTATAGGGCGCAGGGCATCATCTACGGCTTTGCAGGTGGAGCTTATTACAGGACGGACCCATCAAATAAGAGCCCATTTTGCTTCCATAGGTCACCCGTTGGTTGGCGACAAAAAATACGGAAGCAAAAACAGCCAATTTAAGTATCAGGCATTATATGCCACTTCATTGGAGTTTTTAGACGGCTTTGAGGACACCCTGTTGTCCTACCTTTCGGGCAAAACCTTCAGCATTTTGGACTCTTTAAATCCGGACGAGCTTTTTCCATACTAAAAAAAGCACCCAATCAGGGTGCTTTTTGGTTTATAAATCCCTAAACTGCAGGTTGTATAGATTTGCATAAATTCCGTTTTTCTTCATAAGCTCATCATGAGTTCCCTTTTCCTCAACGCCGTTTTCCGTTAAAACAATAATTTCGTTCGCCTTTTTAACCGTGCTTAGGCGGTGGGCGATTATTATGGTGGTGCGGTCTTTGGAAAGCTCATCCAAGGACTGTTGGATAATACGGTCGCTTTCGTTATCCAAGGCGGAGGTTGCCTCGTCTAAAATCAAAATGGGTGGGTTTTTCAAAAATGCCCTTGCGATTGAAATTCGCTGCTTTTGACCGCCGGAAAACTGCACTCCCCGCTCTCCTGTTTCGGTATCATATCCCGCATCAAGAGTCATGATAAAATCATGTATATTTGCCTGCTTTGCGGCTTGTATTATTTCTTCTTCTGTTGCCCCCGGTCTTCCGTATGCAATGTTTTCTCGGATTGTGCTGTTGAAGATATACACATCCTGCTGAACAATTCCAATGTTTTGCCTAAGCGACGACAGTGTCATATCACGGATGTCCATGCCGTCTATAGTGATTTTTCCATTTACAACATCGTAAAACCTTGGAATAAGCGAGCAGAAGGTTGTCTTTCCCGAACCCGAGGGCCCCACAATGGCAACGGTGGTTCCTGCGTTAATTGTAACATTAACATTTTCCAAAACAGTGTTCTCGTCATACCCAAAGGTTACGTCATCAAACACAATTTGCCCTTTTAAAACCCCTGCGTCTTTTGCATTGGGGCTGTCCACAATTTCGGGCTCGGTATCCAAAATTTCCAACATTCGCTGAAATCCCGTATATCCTTTTTGAAACTGCTCCGTAAAGTTCACCAGTCTGTTTATAGGGTCTAAAAATATCCCGATGTAAAGGATATACATAACAACGTCCGTTCCGTCCATAATGCCTTTATGGACAAAAAAGCCTCCCACCAAAATTACGGTAACATACATCAGCCCTTGCATAAAACCGTTTAATGAAAAATACTTGCCCATGGTAAGGTAGCTTCTCTTTTTCGAGCGGTAAAACATTTCGTTACCACGGCTGAACTTTTCCCATTCCAAATGCTCGTTTGTAAAGGATTTTACAACCCTGATTCCCGACAGGCTGTCTTGAACAACGGCGTTTACCTCTGCAATTTTCTTTCTGTTGTCCATAAATACCGCCTTCATTTTGCGGTTATAGTAAGCCGAAAACAAAATCATTACAAGCGTTACGCCCAAAAGAGCCAAAGATACGGTGGGGTTTAGGTTGACCAAAATGAAAAACGAGCCAAGTAGCTTTGCGATTGAAATGAAAATATCCTCCGGTCCGTGGTGCGCAAATTCGGCAATATCAAACAAGTCTGATATAATCCTCGACATCATTTTTCCGGTATTGTTTTTGTCATAATACGAAAACGAAAGCTTTTCCAAATGCTCAAAAAGGTCTCGCCTCATGTCCGATTCCATCTTGGCGCCCATAATATGACCCCAGGAAGTAACGTAGTACTGGGCAAGCATTCGTATAAGATATAGCGCAAGAAAAATCAGCGATATCCATAACACTATGGAGAACATTGCGCTTTTGTCCTCCATCAAAAACACGCCGCGAAGAAGTTGGTTTATAATAAGGGGAATGGTCAAATCCACCCCCGAAACCACCGTTGCACAAAACAAGTCAAATAGAAGCATAAATTTATATGGCTTGTAATACCTGATAAATCTTCTTAGTGTTTGCATTTAAATTTTCTTTGTCCTTTCTAATTTTTATGTAAAGTTTAATTTGTAACAATTAGTATAACACAAATGCATCGGAAAAACCAGTCCCACCCCAAAAATTTTGGCATTTTGTGAATTAATTACTTAAACTATTGTAAATTTTTGCGAAAAATGGTATAATAAGCGTACAAGCCTACTTAAAATATATAGAAAAGGAGATGTTTGATTATGCTAAACGAAAAAGTAATAAAGCTTTTAAACGACCAGGTAAATAAGGAGTTTTATTCCGCATACCTTTATCTTGATTTTGCAAATTATTATGTTGATAAAAATCTCGACGGTTTTGCAAACTGGTACCAGATTCAAGCCCAAGAAGAAAGGGACCATGCCATGTTGTTTATAAAATACCTGCAAAACAACGGGATAGCCGTCACTCTTGGGGCTATTGATGCACCGGACAAAAACATTGCTGCCATTGTTGACCCGGCAAAGTTTGCTTTAGAGCACGAAAAATACGTAACCGCTTCCATCCATAATATTTATGCAGAGGCTATGGCTGCAAAAGATTTTCGCACAATGCAGTTTTTAGACTGGTTTATTGAAGAGCAGGGAGAAGAAGAAACCACTGCAGATGAACTGCTTAAAAAGGTAGAAATGTTTGGCGGCGACTCACAAAGCCTTTATTTGTTGAACCAAGAATTAGCCGCTCGTGTATATGAAGCACCAACATTGGTTTTATAATTATTTAATCATAAGCTGCCCGCAAAGCGGGCAGCTTATGATTTTAAATAAG
>JAQVDK010000100.1 GCA_028697835.1 Eubacteriales bacterium
ATGGGGCTTTGATAGTTAACCTCCAAATAATTGTAAACACTTTCTATTAAAGTGTGCTTCTTTTTGAAGGCTTCATCAAAAAAGCAAATTATAAGCGAATATGTCTTTGCCGATAAGGCGGAATTTTCGAGTATTGCGTCAAAATTTGCATAAAGCTGCTTAAAATCCTGCCTTACAATGTTATAATTTTTCCCTTTATACACACCAGAGCTTCCCGCTTTGTAGTAATTAAAAATATCGCCGCAGATATTCCCGTCAAATCCCAAAAAGTTTGTGGCAAAATCCTCGCTATATCCGATATATGAATGGGGAACATTCGAGCGGATAAAAAACATATCCCCCCTTTCCAATTCGGTAGAAACATCGTCCACAGTAATAATTCCCGTACCGCCCTCAACAAGGAATATCTGATGGAATTTCATGCCTTGCTCCCTTATTATATCCTCTTGAACATTGTTAAACCCCAAAGTAAGAGGATATACCGGAAGATATTTTAAGCTTTTATCATCATAGACACGTGTTTTCATTAAATCACCTTTTGCAAAACTACTTTTCATAAGTATAGTTATATCAGATAATAGAAAAATCGTCAAGAAAAACTTTTTATAATATAGTCATATAAAATACACAATAATTATATTGACAACACAGTTTATTCTATAATATACTTATATAAAACAATGCTTTTAAAAAAGTGCTTAAGGGGTGGTAATTATGAAAAAAATATGCATTTCTAAAGGCTGGAAATTCAGCTCTCCCGAAATTCAAGGGGAAATAGACGTGGATATCCCTCACGATTATTCCATCAAACTTCCAAGGGACCCTAATGCTGCCGGCGGAGCAAGCAATGGTTTTTTTACAGGAAGTCAAGGTATATATAAAAAATATCTTAGTTTGGGTGACGAGGACCATTTTATTTTAGACATTGACGGTGCGTATATGTGCACCCGCATTTATTTGAATGAGGACCTTTTGGACATGCATCCTTATGGCTACACGCCATATTTGGTGGACTTGTCCTCGAAAGTCAGGAGGGGAAGAACAAACAGGATAACACTTTCCACTCAAAACCTCCAGCCTTCAACCAGATGGTATTCAGGCGCCGGCGTATATCGCGATGTTTTTCTGTGGAGCGGCGGAAAAATCAGGATTGAGCCATGGGATATGTTTGTCAAAACAAAGTCCATATCCGATAAAAAAGCATTAATTTCAGCGGAAACCACAATAACCTCCGATACGGATGCGGATATTGAGTTAGTGATAACCGTCAAAGACGACTGCGGCAACACGGCAGCAGAGTTTAAAAACAGCATGGGGGTAAAAAGCGGCAAAAATAAAATTGAAATTCCAATGGAAATACCCAACGCAAAGCTTTGGGACACAAATACACCCTGCTTATATACAATTGAGGCTGATATCCTTTGGGACGGCAAAGTTGAGGACAGCTTTTCAACAACCTTTGGCATACGCACAATTGAATTTAGCGTAGATAAGGGCTTCCTTTTAAACGGCGAGCCAACGAAGCTTCGGGGCGGCTGTATCCACCATGACCATGGCGGGCTTGGCAGCGCAGATTTTCCTGCTGCCTCTTACCGAAAAGTAAAACTCCTTAAGGAAACAGGCTTTAACTCCCTTCGTATTTCCCACAATCCCCCCTCCTTAGCCATGCTTGAGGCCTGCGACAAGCTGGGAATGCTTGTTATGGACGAAGCATTTGACATGTGGAACATGCCAAAATCAGACCTTGACTATAGCCTTTGGTTTAAGGATTGGTGGGACAGGGACATTTCATACATGGTGCTTCGCGACCGTAACCATCCATGCGTTATATCATATTCCATCGGAAACGAAATTCCCGAAAGGAATGGCATGTCCGACGGGGCAATTTGGGCAAAAAAGCTTTCGGACGAAATAAGAAAATACGATACAACCCGTCCTGTCACCTCGGGAATATGCAGAATGTGGAGGCCCTGCGACCCGGATGCTCCACAGGATTATAAAGAAGACTATCTACAAGGATACAAGGATGTTGGCAACGGAGATTTAGATTCAAGCTGGGATGAGAGGACAAAGGATTTTATGGAGCCGCTTGACATAGTCGGCTACAATTACCTTTACCACCGCTACGAGTATGACAGCAAAAAATATCCCGACCGCATAATATGGGGCTCGGAAACACACGCTTTGGATTTCTACCATTCGTGGAAAGAAGTTTTAAAGCACAATAATGTTATAGGAGATTTTACTTGGACGGCAATCGACAACCTGGGCGAAGCGGGAACGGGCAGAGCCCTGTGGGCAAGGGACGGTTTTGTCCCCGGAATCAGCCTTGCCGAGTATCCATGGCGCACCTGCTTCCAAGGCGATTTGGATTTATGCGGATATCGCAGGCCCCAGTCTTATTTCAGGGAAGCGATTTGGATTGGCAATACCGAGCCACGCATATTTACAATACACCCCGAGCATCATGGCGAAGAATTCAGCGGCACAGGCTGGCACTGGTATGATGTGCTTGATTCATGGACATTTGATGATAAATATATCGGTATGCCGATAACCACCACTGTATATACCGACGCTGATGAAATTCATTTTATCCTTAACGATAAAAAAGTGGGCATTGCTGCTTCAAATTGCGGCATTGCGTCCCTTGATATACCGTATGAAAAGGGAACGCTTACAGCCGTCGCTTATAAAAACGGCAAAAAGCAAAAAAGCTATTCTTTGAAAACCGTTGGTGAAAGCGACAAAATTATTGTCCACGCCGAAAACGATACGTTAATTGCGGACAACAGGGACCTTTGCTATTTCAACATTATTGTAACGGATAAAGACGGCAACAGAGTCCCCCATGCGGAAGATGAAATTGAATGCACGGTTTACGGCGGCGAGCTTATGAGCGTGTTCAGCGGAAACCCCGCAAACGAGGATGACTACAGCTCAAACAAATGCCATGCATTTGGTGGTAGAGCCCTTGCCATAATACGCACTAAAACTCCTGGAATAGTCAATATTTGCGTAAAATCTAAAAACCTCAAATGCGGCTGGGCAACTGTTACGGCACTTTAAGTCCCAACCCCTTTAAAACGAAGGCTTCCAAAAAGGAAGCCTTCGTTTGCGTTTTGCCGCAAGTTTTTTCTTATCAATTTTTCACTTTCTGTATTTGCCGGGTGATACCCCCGTACGCTCTTTAAACTGGCGAATAAAATGATAAACATTTGAATACCCGCAGCTTTCCGCAATTTCCTGTATGCTCATGTTGCTGCCTGTAAGAAGATACTTTGCATGCAAAATTCTTTGATTAATCAGGTCCTCTTTAGGGGATATGCCAAAAAAACTTTTATACAAAATAGTAAACCTCGAGCGGCTAAGCGACAGCCTTTGGGCCATATCGCAAACATCCCAATTTTCCGACATGTTTCTGTATAAATCAATCCGAAGTCTTTTGAAATTTTCATAGGTATTTCTCATCTGGCTGCTTACATCGCCTTGGTTTTTGCTTTTAAATTCACGAGCCAAGTCAATAAACAATCTGTCTAAAATGGCAGTAATGTTTTCCTGCCAATATAAGTCTTTATTAACAAATTCCTCGTAACATTCCCTAACCAACGATGTTATAAGGCGCGTGCTTTTGGGATAGAAAACCTTGTTGGTTTCAAATCCAATATTCAAAAAGCCATCCGGAGAAAAAGGCACAAAATGAAACCAATCGTGAACAAGCTCGCACCTGTCGGATTCAAACCAGTGCCTGGTGTTGGGTGTTGTAATCCAGCAGGCGCCCTTCTCCACTTCAACCACAAAGCCATCTTGCAAAAGCCTGACCGGTGATTTAAAATGAATAAACAAAAAATCATCTGTTCCATTTGGTCTGTCAAGAACAAAACCCTTCTTCTCCCTGCCTTCAAAGGCTATTCTATTTATTGTATAAGATATATTCACATCTCCCACCTCTTCTTCAAATTGTATTACAAACAAAACAATATGTCAACTTTAAAGTTCAAAATATCATTTACATTGCAACATTATACTGTATAATAAAGTTATCATAGTAATTTTAGGAGGGGTTTAACGTGAAGATACCAAGAAACGAATACCCAAGGCCGCAAATGGTAAGGGACAGGTGGCTAAATCTAAACGGAAAGTGGCAGTTCGAGTTTGATTTCGGCAAGTCCGGAAAGGAACGTGGGGTGCTTCAAAAGGACAAATTGGAAACGGAAATCCTGGTTCCGTTTTGCCCCGAAAGCGAGCTGTCCGGCATGGGCTATAAGGATTTTATCAACGCTTCATGGTATAAACGTGATTTTGAAATTCCTTCAGAATGGAAAAGTGGCAGAACAATCCTAAACTTTGAGGCGGTTGATTATTTCTGCGAAGTTTATATCAACAACACCTTGGTTGGCTCGCACAAAGGCGGATACACCCCCTTTTCATTCGACATAACAGATTATTTGAGGGATAAAAACACAATCACCGTTTATGTTGAGGACGACACGAGAACCGGACTTCAGCCTTGCGGAAAGCAAAGTAAAACATATCATTCAAAAGTCTGCGATTATACAAGGGTAACCGGCATTTGGCAAACCGTATGGCTTGAATATGTGCCAAATTCATACATTAAATCCTTCAAACTGACTCCCGATGTTGACAACTCGCGAATACATATCAGCTTAGCCGCCTTGGGCAAAGGCACAATAACCGCAACAGCCATGTTTGATGGAAAAGAGGTTGGAAAAGCCTCTGCCACAATATCCGGAAACGAAACTTCCTTTTACATAGATTTAAGCGAGCTTCACCTGTGGCAGCCGCTGGACGCAAAACTATATGATTTAAGGCTTGAATTTGGCATGGACAAAGTTGACACATACTTTGGCATGCGTAAACTGACATTAACCGACAAGCTTATGCTAATTAACGACAAACCAATATTTCAACGTTTGGTGTTGGACCAAGGGTATTATCCGGATGGCATATACACCGCCCCCAGCGACGAAGCGCTAAAAAAAGATATCGAATTATCATTGGCGCTGGGATTCAACGGCGCAAGGCTGCACCAAAAGGTATTTGAAAAAAGGTTTTTGTATCACGCCGACAAAATGGGCTATATCGTCTGGGGCGAATATGGCAACTGGGGGCTTAACCACACAAAGCCCGAAGCGCTCGAAATTTTTATGCCCGAATGGATAGAAGCAGTAGAGCGTGACTACAACAGCCCTGCTCTTATTGGATGGTGCCCGTTTAATGAAACTTGGGATTTAAA
>JAQVDK010000101.1 GCA_028697835.1 Eubacteriales bacterium
AATGCGTAAAAAACTTTTTTAATAAAAGACTTGCAAAAATTAAAGTTTTCTGTTAAAATGGTGTATGCTGCATGATTATTCGAACTTATTTCTTTTGTGTATAGGAGGTGTAGGTCATGGCGAAATGTGAAATTTGCGATAAAAGCGTTTCATTTGGAATTAAGCTTAGCCACTCACACAGGCGCAGCAATAAAATGTGGAAACCCAATATCAGAAAGGTTAGAGCAATCGTTGACGGTGAACATAAAAGAGTGAATGTGTGCACACGCTGCCTGCGTTCCGGCAAGGTACAGCGCGGATACGGTAGTGGATTGGCAAAGTTGGCTGACGTTGATATTGAAACACCGGTAGTGAACACCTTTGAGGTTGAAGAGGCCACTGAAAATTCCGCTGAGTAATGCTTTTTTATAATATTAATATTTGAAGTGATTTTTCTGCTTAAAGCTTTAAGCAGAAAAATTTTCATGCCTAAATTTGTGCGTTTTAAGCATAAATCGCAAAAAATTTACGCACACTAATTGCCGACAGAATAAAAAATGAAAAGAGGGATTATTATGCAAAAATTTGCAAAGGGTATTTTATTGGTTTTTTGTCTTATACCTCTTTTGGCTTCGTGCGCAACTCAAAACCCTGTGCCGCAAAGCTCTCCGCCGCCTTCTGCTTCCCCGTCCCTTTCCACATTGGCTCCGGCTTTGCCTGAAAGCATAGCTGTTAAGGTTCGCCGAGAAGGAACGGAGGAAGAAATTACGGCTTATAAGACTCTTGGTACAGGCGGGGTTGTGATTTATCTGTTCCCTGAGTTTATGCTTACACAAGACGAAGGCTTTGATATAATTATTCCAAAGCCGGATTCAGGGTATCTTCCCGTTTCCTTGACGATTGAGCGAAACAAAAAAAGTCTCTCGCCCGATGAGGCACTTGAGAGGGCAAAAAGCTTTTATCCAAATGTTTCCTTCGAGGAAACTTCCTTTCCCTACGAGCTTTTGGGAAACCTGGAGGAAGTAAAGGCCGCTTGGGGAAAACTGGGCGACGATTGGGTGATAGCTGTGGGAATGACGGGAGAAAAAGGCAGTGTTAGCGCATGGGGACAAGGAGCCGCCGAAACAGCTGAGGGGCTTCAGGTGCTGCTTCTTTCTCAGCTTTCTACGATTGTGTTGGAATAAACAGATTAAAAAAACCCATCTCTTTAAAAGAGATGGGTTTTTGCGTGTAAGGCGGCTTTTTACGTTATTGACTTGCTACGCCTGTTTTAAGGCAGTTGTAAATAATTACAGCCATTTCGCCCCTGGTCATAAGAGCTTTAGGGTGGAAGTTTCCATCGCTTCCGTTTATTATTCCAAGACCTTTTGCAATTGCGGCATATCCAAAAAGCTCAGGGGTTATTTGGTCAATATCTGCAAACTCGCAATAGAATATTCCGGGAATTTCCGCGAACTTTTTGTATCCCAAAAATCTTAAAACGTATTTGACGGCATCTTCACGGGTTACTGTGCCCTCGGGGTTTATTTCTTCTTGTGTCATAACCTCGCTGTTTACAAGATAGTTGTATATTTCTTCAATGTTGTCCCTGCTGTAATAATAATTTCCTACTTTCACAAGGAAAGATACAAAGTCTTTTTGCAAAACATTGCTGTCCGGCTCGAAAGTGTCGCCTTTTAGGAACACGCCTACGTTTATAAGCTCTTTTACGGCTGCTTCGCTAAAATGACCTTCTATGTCGCTGTATTCGGCTTTGTTTTCGTTTTCGTCATAAGGCTTTCCGAAGCCATCTATAAGCTTGCCTGTAAAAGCGTCCAACATGTTGGGAAGCTCATCGCTTAGTTTATATACAAGCACAACTTCGTCTTTGTTTAAGATATACTCAAGATTGAATTTTGCCTGCTCGAACATTGCGGCGTGGGCACTTTGGCTATCTATTACATTTTCCACGCCCGGAATTTGCACCTTTTTGTTCCATGTCAGGTTGTAGTTGTTAATTTTTTTGTTTTCGGGATTTATGCTTACGGTAACACCGTCAAAGTCAAAGTATGCACCGTTTTCCACTCTGTAATAGCTGTATCCGGGTGATTCGTTGTCCTCTTCGATATACTTTAGCTTGGTGAATCTGTCTGATGTCATTTTCCCTACAAACTCATCCACCATGTCTTTGGATTCTGCTTTGTTGAATTTTGCCTCTTCTTTTGTTTTGGGTATATAGCTGTAGGTCGAGAAGGAAATCAGCTCGCCCGTCATTGCATCAAACTGTGCATAGGCATGCCCCACGCCTTCCCCGTCTGCGATTTTTTTCTTTGCGTCCTCATGGCTTAGACCGTCCTCTGCCTTTTCGAAAGAAAGGCTGATAATATACCTTGGCTCTTTTTCGTAAGCGTTCTTTACCTGATACAAATCCGACACTACAAGCACATAGTTTTCGCCGAAGTCAAGCCCTTTAATAGAGCGGAGCTTTTTTTCTGCCTCGTCAACGGAGATTGCCCCGTCGATATGGGTTACTTCCTTTTGCTCGCTTGGGGTAAGCCCTGCGCGCATGGAGCTTTTTGCAGCCATATCCATATACTGCGCTCTTTCATAGCCGATGTAATGGTAGTAAGGCTCGCCTTTTTCGGCTTCCCCGGTTTTTGCGTTTATATAGTAGCCCCTAAATTGCCTTGAGGCGGTATATTGCAGATATACGTTTCCTTCATCGTTTATTCTGTATTCCAAATCAAGAGGCATGCTGCTCTCGTAGGCTTCCTTTGCCTTTTCTATTGAAACAATGTCCTGGCTGTCCGGGAAAGTAAGGCTTGTGTCCCAGTTTGAATAATAGTCCATAACCTCTGCGGTTGTGCCGTTAACACGGAAGTTTACATTGTTGAATTTGGCGGGAATTCCGTTTATGATTCTATAGCCGCTAAAGCTGTAGGAGCCATCGCTTGTGTGCGAGTAGTTCCAGTGGATTTGACCTTTGATTTGCGGCACAACCCTGTCTATAAATTCGTCCACCTTTGCTTTTGCCTGGTCTTTTGAGATTTCGGGAATTTGCACATATCCGGTGTATTTTATCGAGTCCAGATATTTGGAATAGGAGGTGATAAAACCGTCCTGGTCGATTTGGACAGAAATTTCAATGCGTTTTCCGGGCATGGTTTCCTCGTTCGTCCAATTTAGCCAACAGCTTGTGCGCCCTTCTTTGCTTGTGTTCATGGAGCTTCTAAATTCCGTCAGCTCCTGCGGAATATCAATAACGGATTTTGCTTTTAAAATAAGCTCTTCCAAAAGCTTGCCACGACCGTCGTTTGCCATTGCCGGAGTAAAAATCGTAAAAATCAGCGCCATGGCACAAAGTGTTGCAATAAATTTTTTCATTTAAATTCCCCCAATACTTTTTGTTTAGTTTACTATTTAGACATACCTGGTTGCATAAAAGTTCCATTAAATAAAAAATGCTTTCGAAAATTATGTCAAAAGCATTTTTTATGTTTAGGAATCTACTGTCATATGATTGTCGCGTGAAATGTCGCTTGCATATGTTTTGCGGGCAAATGCCCATTTTAGCCTGCGGACGCTGTCCGCTTATGGGTTTTTCATAAGATTTTTCAGCGCTTCTTTGATAGTCTGCTCAAGGGCAAGCCCCTCTTTGACGGAGGATACCGCCCTTGCCGCCTGCGAAGGCGAGTAGCCAAGGGCGACCAAAGCCTCCACAGCATCATTTTGAAAGGGCTTTTGGGGTATATCCTCAAAACCAGCATCTTTGCCGATGTCCATTTTGCTGATTTTATCCTTAAGCTCTAAAATTATCCTTTGGGCGGTTTTTGGACCTATGCCGGGTGCGACTGTTATGGCTTTAGAATCGCCGGTTGCAATTGCCAGGACAAGCTCCTTTGAGGACAGGGCGGACAGTATGCTTATTGCCGCCTTTGGACCTACGCCGCTGACAGTTATCAAAAGCTCGAAGATTGAGCGCTCCTGCAGGGTTGTAAACCCGTATAGTTCAAATATATCCTCCCGAACGTGCAAATATGTATAAAAGGTGATAACATCACCCGGATTTCCCGCCTTTTGAAGGCTTTTTGCACTTGTGGTAATCCTGTAGCCCATGCCGCCAACATCAACCACCGCATATGTGTCAAAGCTGCCTATCAGTGTTCCCTTAATATAATCAAACATAGAAAAACCTTTGCCTTTCTTTAAAATATTAGCTTACATCCGTAAGGGAGATATACTTGGCGCCGTTTTTTGCAATATGGTCTTTCCTGCCTTGAAGGTTGTCGCCCAATAAAAGCTCGAATTTCGCCTGTGCAAGGGCATAGTCGGACTCGGGCATTACCCGAATCAGGCGCCTTGTTTTTGGATTCATGGTGGTTTCCCACATCATCTCGGGCTGGTTTTCGCCAAGGCCCTTGCTGCGTTGGATGGTAACCTTTTTGCCCTCGAATTTGCTTAGAATTTCCACCTTTTCCGCCTCGTTGTACGCAAACTTCACCTTATCGCCGCAGGTAATCTCGTAAAGGGGCGACTCGGCAATATAAACAAGGCCCTTTTCGATAAGCGTGGGCATTAGGCGGTAAAACATGGTTAAAATAAGGGTGCGTATTTGATAACCGTCAACGTCGGCATCTGTGCAAATGATGATTTTGCTCCAGCGCAGGTTGTCAAGGTCGAATGTGTTAAAGTCCTTGTTGTGTTTTGACTTTGCCTCCACCCCACAGCCTAAAACCCGCACCAGGTCGATTATAATATCGTTTTTGAATATTCTTTCATAGTCCGCCTTAAGGCAGTTTAGGATTTTGCCCCGAACGGGGATAATGGCTTGGAATTCTGCGTCCCTGCCCAGCTTGCAAGAGCCAAGGGCGGAGTCGCCTTCCACTATATAAATCTCCCTTTTTGATTTGTCCTTTGTCCTGCAATCTATGAACTTTTGAACACGGCTTGTAACGTCGTTATTGCCGGACAGCATTTTTTTAACGCTTATGCGCTGTTTTTCCGCACTTTCACGGCTTCTTTTGTTCACTAAAACCTGCTCGCAGATTTTATCCGCGTCCGCTTTGTTTTCTATAAAATAAATTTCAAGGTTTTGACGTAGAAAATCCGTCATTGCCTCTTGTATGAATTTGTTTGTTATGGATTTTTTGGTCTGGTTTTC
>JAQVDK010000023.1 GCA_028697835.1 Eubacteriales bacterium
ATAAGGTTATCGGCAAAAAACATCTTGAATATTATAAGGTAAGATGTTATAATTCTTTTAACCTACATATAAGGAGGGATATCGGCAATGAAGAAAAAGATTGCCCTTATGGGAGTTTTGTGCGGGCTTACATTTGTTTTTACCAGCTTTATTAAAATACCTATCTCGGCTGCGGGATATGTTCATTTGGGGAATGTTGTGATAGTGGTTTCGGCATTGATGCTTGGTCCCTTGCCCGCCGCAATTATAGGTGCGGCAGGCTCTGCCCTGGCGGATTTGCTTGTGGCGCCTGTGTGGACCTTATATACTGTTGTGATAAAATTTGCTTTGGGATATTTGGTGAGTGTTGCAGATAAAAAATCAAAAGCCGCCGGCATACTTTTATATGTGGCGGCAGGGGTGATTTTTGTAGGGGGCTATTATTTGGCGGAATGCATTATTTTTGGAAACTGGGTTGCTCCGCTTTTTACCACTCCCCAGCTTTCGGCGGAATATATACTCAGTCTTTTAGCCGGCCTTGCCATTGGGAGAAGATTGCCAAAGCAAAGTTGGGGCTTGTAAGCTTTTCGACAATGCTTTCATACCTTCCCCCAGCAACGGAGCAGGTGCCAAGGTCCGCAATAAGAATTCCGCACACAACAACATACACAAACAAAACAAAAATCAGTATTGTTTTTTTCATTTGTGACATAAATTCGTACTCCTTTAATATTATCGCAGGGAATTTAAAACCTCGCCTATGGCGGCGGCAGCGTATCTGCCGCCGAGTATGGCCTCTTCCAGGGTGTTGCCGTTGCTGCCAACCTCCAAAAGCAGCGAGCCTGTGGTGGCATGCATGTTGTAGCGCTCCTTGACAAGCATTAGGGGGCGTGGGAAATTAGGGTGTATATCCGCCATTTTGGCCTGAATTTTTAGGGCAAGCTTAAAGTTTTCCCTCCAATTGGGGTGGTTTAGCCCGTTGGCGTCGGTGCCGCACAAAATCATAACTTGGGCAACCTTTTGGTCGTCTATGGTAGTACATACCTTAAGCTTTGTGCCGTCGGAGGTTACCATTGCGTCACGGTGGACGTCAAGCACAACTTTTATTGACGGATACTGTTTTTTGTATTTTTCTATTGTATTTAAGGCATTGTTGTACGAGCCGCTGTATGAGGGGTAATCGTGAAGGGTTTTGTCGTGGATGGTGTTAATGCCCATATCGTTTAGCTTTTTTGTCATCTCCTCTCCAACCCTTACGATGTTAAAGTTTATATCCTCCGTTCTGTCCGGGTCTGTGGGGATATAGTAGTTTTTGTCCGAAGGCGTGAAGGATTCTGAAGCGTGGGTGTGCAAAATAAGCACCTGGGGCGCCCCGTCCTCTATTTTATATGGAAGGCTTTCGCTTGCCATTTTTTCAATATCCACTTCATACGGCGTTTGATTTGTTACATATATTTTATCTGTATTGATATAGCCTTTGCTGCTTTTTGGGCTTATATTTATTTCGCTGATTTTTTTTGCCTTTTCGGGAATGTCACCTGTCGGTTCAGGGGTGGCTGTAGGCTCCTTTAAGGCTTCGTGGTGCTCCGGCTCGTACAAGTCATAAAGCTTGTTTGCCGCCGACACCACTGCAATTTGGCTTGAGATTATGGACATCGGGTCGTCAAGGTTAAACCCGAAAAGCATGTTGGAAGCTGAAATGTTGACATTAATTTTAGGGTTTATATATTCATGCGAAGCGGGCACTGCGCTGCAAAACATTATTTTAAGCAGATTGGTGTCTATTTTTTTTGCAACTTTTGCAGCCGCGCCTTGCCCCAATATGGCAATGGAAAGTGCAAAAATTCCCGACAGCACGCTTGAAATAAGCTGATGTCCGTCAATTGTTTTTACACGATATTTACTTCTCAAAATATCGCCCCTCTCCTTTGGTGTATAATAAATATTATATTCAGGCAGAGGGGCAACATATGACAATTAGTGGTATTTATTCAAATCTTCTATGGTTATTGCCGGGTGAAGGGAAATATTTATGGCGTTGGCTATTATTTCGCAGATATCTTCTATAATTTCGTCAACTTCTTTGGGGGTAACCACAAGGTCTCTTATCTCCGTACCCTGCGCCTCTTTGATTAGCATATATTTTTGGTCTTTGTCTATGTTTTTTAAAACATCGTAAAATTTTGTGTCCTGCCCTGTTTGAGATGCTAAATAGTCGATAATTTGGTCTATGGTGTCGTTTGCCATGGTTGCGGCGTCAACCACTGTGGGCACTCCAATGGCAATAACGGGTATGCCAAACTCGTCTAATGTAAGGCCTTGGCGTGGATTTCCCACCCCCGAGCCGGGAGTAATCCCCGTGTCGGTAAGCTGTATTGTGGTGCTTATGCGGCTTAGCCTTCTTGCGGCAAGGGCGTCTATGGCTATAATAAGGGACGGCTTTACCCTTTCGGCAACGCCCTTTATAATTTCGCTGGTTTCAATGCCTGTAAGCCCCAACACTCCCGGGGCAAGGGCGCAAACGGGACGGATTCCGCTTTCGATTTCCTCCGGCATAAGCTCGAACATGTGGCGTGTGACCAAAAGGGAGGAGGCAACTTTTGGTCCCAATGCGTCGGCTGTTATATGCCAGTTCCCAAGACCTACCACCAAAACAGGGTCTTTTTCCTTAAGGCTTACAAGCCGGCTTATTTCGTCTGCCAGCACTAAAATAATTTTTTCAAAGGTCTCCTGCTCCTTGTGAACGATTTCGGGAATCTCCAAAGTCACATAGGTTCCCTTTTTCTTGCCTATGGCTTTTTCGCCCTCTTCGTTTTGAACATGTACCCTTGTTACTGTAACTTTATCAAGCTTGTCGGTATCAACCACAACTCCCGGGGCATGCTCGCGGCTTTCGGTTTCTCGGTATAGCTCGTGCGCCTCCAGGGCTAAGTCTGTTCTTGTGTTTAGCATAAACTCACCTCTTTAAATAATGTTTGCCAATTTTATAAAAATATTCAAAAATGTTATAATATGATGAGCGTATAAGAATAATGTTAATTTAATTTTCATTATATGACTTTTAATTTTTAATAGTTTATGGTACAATAAAAAGTGGTGGTGTTTATGGAAAAAGTGGAAATTTTGGGAGTTGGCATATCTAATGTTACCATGGAGCAGGCTTTAGATAAGGCAAAAGCGTTTATTGGCAAAAGGGGACATATGATATTTACCCCCAATCCGGAAATCATAATGCTTGCCCAGCAGGATAGCCAGCTAAAAGAAATACTAAACGAGGCGGACCTTCTCCTTGCCGACGGGATTGGAGTGGTCATTGGCTCTAAAATTATAAAAAAACCACTTCCCGAAAGGGTTGCAGGTTTTGATTTTGTGTGCCGTTTATTTGAAAGCGGCGCAAGCTTTTACCTTTTAGGCGCAAAGCCGGGGGTTGCTGATGCTGCTGCGGAAAAACTTAAAAGCCGGAGCGTTAATGTGGTTGGAGCTTACCATGGTTATTTTGACAGTGATGATGATGTTATCTCGGACATAAACGAAAAAAATCCTGATGTTGTTTTGGTTTGTTTGGGTGCGCCAAGGCAGGAGAAGTGGATTTACAAAAACAGGCACAAAATTAATGCCGCAATTTGCATAGGCGCTGGGGGAACGCTGGACGTTCTTTCGGGAAATGTCAGGCGTGCTCCCGCCGTTGTTCAGAAAATGTGTTTGGAATGGCTTTACAGGGCGGTATTGCAGCCCACAAGGTTTAAAAGGCTTGCGGCAATACCGAAATTTTTGATTAAAGTGGCGGCAAAGAGGTGAAAAAATGCTTGTTGTTATAGAGGGCGTTGACGGCAGCGGAAAGCAGACTCAAACTGCAAAACTATATGAGCGGCTTTTAAAAGAAGGCAGGGACGTTAGAAAAATTCAGTTCCCCAATTATGAAAGCGAAACATCGGCTCTTGTAAAAATGTATCTTGGCGGCGTTTTTGGGGACAAGCCCGAAGATGTAAACCCTTATGTTGCGTCAAGCTTTTACGCTGTGGACCGTATCGGCTCGTACCTTATGGACTGGAAGAAGGATTATGAAAAAGGAACCCTAATACTGTCCGACAGATATACCACGTCTAACGCAGTGCATCAGGCGGGAAAGCTGCCGGGCGGTGCGCGCGACGGCTTTTTGGATTGGCTTTTTGACTATGAGTATAGGCTTTTATCCTTGCCAAAGCCCGACCTTGTAATTTTTCTGGACATGCCCTTTGAGCATGGAAGAAGGCTTATTTCAAACCGGAGCAATAAAATTACGGGCGGTATGCAAAAGGATATACACGAAAATGATGCCATGCACATACAAAGCGCCTATGAAAACGCCTTGTATGTGGCAAAAAAATATGGCTGGAAAATCATAAGCTGTGTGGAGGATGGAAAAGTCCGCTCCATAGACAGCATACACCAGGAGATTTACTCCTTAATATAAAACAAAAAATTGAGGTTAGATATAATATGGATTTTAAGCAACTTGAACTTGCAGATAAAGAGGTTATAGATTCTTATTTGTCCTCTTGTCGAATAGAGAGCAGTGAGCTTACATTTTTGACATTTTACATTTGGAGAAAGGCTTTCAACGTTAGATTTGCCGAGCATAGCGGCTGTTTGGTGGTAGAGTTTAAGGATAACGGCTATCCGCCCAGCCTTCGCTATCCAATGGGAAAGGGCGATAAAAAAGCAGCACTTTTGGCTGCTTGCTCCTACTACAGGCAAAATGGCTTGGAGCCTAAAATTTACGGAATGACAAAGGATATGACAGATGAGCTTTTGATGCTTTTCCCCGATAAATTTGTTATAAAGCCCATGAAGGATTATTTTGACTATGTTTATGAAACGGAAAAACTCATTTCCCTTCCAGGAAGGGCTTTGCACACAAAGCGAAACCATGTAAATAAATTTAAAAGGACGTATAATTATAAATACGAGAAAATTACCTCGGCGGACGCTGACGAAATAATTTCAGAATATGACGGCTGGCTTGAAAAGCACAATGTGGAAATGGACTATTACCTTGAAGGCGAAAGGCAGTCCATTGGCGACATACTTCGCAATTTCGACAAATTGGGATGCGTGGGCGCAAAGCTTTATGCAGACGGGCAGCTTTGCGCATTTACCATTGGCGAGCAGCTAAACAGCGATACGGCTGTAATTCATATAGAAAAAGCGGATATATCCTTCAGGGGCGCCTATGCGGCAATAAATCAGATGTTTGCCGAAAACGAGTGGTCACACCTTAAGTTTATAAACCGCGAGGACGACTTCGGGCTTCCCGGGCTTAGAAAGGCGAAGCAGTCCTACAGACCTGTTTTTATGGTTGAAAAATACAGCGCAACTTTATTGGAAGATTTAAAGGAGGAGTAAAAATGGCGAAGGTTTTGGTCTTTCTTGCAGAAGGCTTTGAAGAAATAGAGGCTGTAACTCCCATTGATATTTTGCGCCGCGCCGGTGCGGATGTTTGTACCGTTGGGGTTGGAGGAAAGCTTATAAAAGGAGCCCATGGCATAGCCGTGGAGGCGGATGTTGCCATTGGCGATGAAATTTCCGATTTCGACATGCTCATCCTGCCCGGAGGAATGCCGGGAACGGATAATTTAGAGAAGAACGAGACGGTTATAAGCCTTGTTAAAAAGGCATATTCCGAAGGGAAATACATTGGCGCCATTTGCGCCGCACCGAAGATTTTGGGCGCCCTTGGCATGCTGGAAGGAAAAGCCGCCACTTCTTTTCCGGAATTTCAATCCTTCCTTAAAGGGGCAAAGGTTACCCAAGAGCCTGTAGTATTTGACGGAAACATTATTACCGCAAAGGGAGCGGGGGCGGCTGCAAAGTTCGCATTTGCGCTTGTGACGGCGCTTTTTGGCGAAAAGGCGGCGGCGGAGCTTTCCGCAAAAATGCACTACTGATATGGATAAAGAAACGCTGCGAAGGGAAATGAGGAAAAAGCGAAGCTCCTTCGACAAAGCCCTTTTAGAGCGCTACAGCGAACAAATATATGAAAAGCTTTTAGGCTTAGATGATATAAACAAAGCAAAAACCATTTTGACTTATGTCAGCATAGGCAGCGAGGTTGACACCCACCGTCTTATAAAAACCCTGCTTTCCCTGGGAAAAAAGGTTTGTATTCCTGTGGTAAGTGGAAGGGACCTTTCCCTATCCTACATGGAAAGCTTTGACGATTTGGTCCCCTCCAAGCTTGGCATACTCGAGCCTGCCCACAACAAATTCAAGCCCTGCAGCGAGGGCGAGGTGGATGTGGTAATTGTCCCGGGCCTTGCCTTTGATAAAAAGGGCTTTAGGATAGGCTATGGCGGAGGGTATTATGACAGGCTTCTGCCTCGGCTTTCGGCGGTCAAGATTGGTATATGCTATGATTTTTGCATTGTTGATGATGTTTTTCCAAAGCACCACGATGTTTCGGTGGACTGCGTTATTAGCAATTGAAAGGAATTTTTGCCATGGAAAATAGTGCCCGTTTTGGCAGGGTAACTTTTCGGGGAGTGAGATGGCTTTTGCTGTTTGTGTTTTTTCTGCAGTTTCTCATCCCCTACATTTTAGAAATAAAATGGCCGACGCTTTTTGGCACGGATTTGCCCGAAACTGTGAGCATACTGTCCATACAGGTTTTTGCAGTGGCAATTCCCTGCATTGTTTTTCTGTACCTAAACAGTGCGGACTATAAAGAAACGCTAAAGCTTAAGCCGCTGAACTTGGGAAGGGCGATTATGTGTGCCCTAATTGGCATGACTGCCCAGTCCGTTGCATCGGTTTTGAACATACCCATGCTTGTTTTTGTGCTAAGCAGGCATGGCAGCCTTCCCGAACTTGTGATGGACACGCCGCAAAGCCTTTGGCAGCTTTTGTGGGGCGCTTTGTTTGTTGCCTTTATACCTTCCGTGTTTGAGGAGCTTTTAATGCGGGGGATTGTGCTTACCGCAACCCAGTCTAAGGGGTATCGTGCCTCCTTGCTTATCGGCGGGCTGTATTTTGCCCTTTTACATAACCAGTACGAAAGCATAGTGGGACATTTTTTCTTAGGATTTGTGCTTTGCTATGTGGTGTGGATGACAGAGTCCGTTGTTGGCGGAATTATTGCACATTTTTTCTTTAACCTATCGGGCATGGTTTATGGGTATTGGGTAAATGTGGTGTCAAAAACAAGCCCATGTGTGGGGACGGAGTGGTTTCATTGGACTGTTACCGGCGTTTGCATACTTTTGTTTTTCCTGTTTTTCGGCACAATAAACAGAAAGCGTGTAAGGCGCAACAAATCCCGAAGGATAGCTTTGCAAATATTGGGCTCGGTGTTTAACCTTCCGGTTATTTTGATAGTTTTAGGCTATATATTGTTTCAAGTTGCAAGGTATGTTTAAGGAGGGGGTATTGTGAAGTATAAATCGTCTTATCCATATATTAAAGGTGTTTACAAGCGGAAAAGGGCAAAAAGAATCCGCCTTGCCGCCCTTTGCTTGATTGTGCTTTTGCTGGCTGTAAAATTAAACCATATACGGGCGGATGTTTTCGGCTCCAAAGGAGAAGATATAATCATAGACATCCCAAAGGGCGCCACCTCTGGCGAGATAGTTGACCTTTTAAAGGAAAACGGAGTAATTTACTACCCCCGAATTTTCAAATTTGTAAGCAAAAAGGACAATGCCGGCTTTCAAATGGGCCAGCACGCTTTAAACACCGGAATGTCTTATAAAGAGGTTATTCGCATTATTTCTCAGGTTTCAACTCCGCTAAATTCCGTAACCGTTACCATTCCGGAAGGCATGGAGCTTTGGCAAACCGCTGAAAAGTTGGCAAATGCCTTTACGGAAAAGGGCCTTGCTTTTGACAAGGAAGTGTTTTTACAGCAAGCCGAAAGCTTTGACTTTGACTTTGATTTTGTCAAAGAAATAAAGCGAAAGGAAAACAGGCTGGAGGGGTACCTGTTCCCGGCTACTTATACCTTTGACGATGAAACCACCGAAATAGATGTTTTGCTTGCTATGTTAAATAAATTTAGCAGCGAGTTTGGCGACGAATTTAAGGCAAGGGCAAAAGAGCTTGGCTTGACGGTGGACCAAGTGGTAACCTTAGCGTCCATCGTAGAGCGGGAGGGTGCAAGCGTCCAGGAGTTTAAGACGGTATCAGGGGTTTTCCACAACCGCCTTAAGCAAAATATGAAGCTTCAATCCTGCGCCACCGTCCAGTATATTTTAAAAGAGAGAAAGCCGATTTTAAGCACTGCGGACACGCAAATCAAATCCCCATATAACACATACCTGCATGCGGGACTTCCCATAGGCCCCATTGCGGCGCCCGGAGCGGCGGCAATATCGGCGGCTCTTTATCCGGAGGATACGGATTATTTGTATTTCGTGCTAAAGGATGGAAAGCACATATTCTCACGTACTTTTGAGGAACACCAAAGAGCAGAGAGGTCAGGAAGCTAAATGGAACACAGCGACGATTTTAATATCAACCACGAATATATTTGTCGGTATATTCGCAGAACCTTAAGTCCAAGCGAATATCCCTTAGGCGAGATGGAAAAATACGCAAAAACCCACGATGTGCCCATTGCCCAGCCGGAAACCATGCGGTTTTTGGAGGTGCTTATTAAGGCTTCGGGAGTGGAAAAGGTGCTGGAGGTGGGCTCTGCCATAGGTTACTCCGCCATTGCAATGGCAAAGTGCGGCGCCCATGTAACCACCATAGAGCGGGACGATAAAATGCTGACGCAGCTTTATGCAAACCTTAAAAAATATGGATTTGAAGATAAAGTGACCGTTGTTGCAGGAGATGCCCTTGACGTTTTAAAAGAGCTTACGGGAGAGTTTGACATGGTGTTTCTTGATGCGGCAAAGGGACATTATATGAATTTTCTTCCCCATTGCATGAGGCTTATAAAGACCGGCGGCATTTTGGTGTCGGATAATATCCTATACAAGGGAATGGTGGCAACGGACGAGCTTGCTATAAGGCGGAAAGTTACCATAATTCGCAGAATGAGGGAATATCTTACCCATATTTGCAATCACAGCGGGCTTATCACTTCCATTGTCCCCATTGGCGATGGCTGTGCAATAAGCTATAAAATAAAGTAAACAAAGGAAGGTAATAGATGAAAAAACCTGAACTGCTTGCCCCTGCAGGAAATCTTTCAAAGCTTAAAACCGCCATACAATATGGCGCGGATGCGGTTTATGCGGGCGGGGAAACCTTTTCTCTTCGTGCCGCTGCGGACAACTTTTCAACGGAGGAACTAAAGCGGGGCATTGATTTTGCCAAAAGCCGCGGCAAAAAAGTGTATGTAGCGGCAAATGTGATTATGAAAAACAATGACATTGAGTCTTTGTATTCTTTTGCAAAAAATGTTTATGACTTGGGCGCAGACAGTATAATTTTGTCGGACCTGGGCGCATTTGATGTGGTAAAATCCGCTGCGCCCAATTTAAAAATACACATTAGCACTCAAGCCAACACCACCAACTTTGCAAGCGCCAACGCATGGCACAAGCTGGGCGCCTCAAGGGTGGTTATTTCCCGGGAAATAAGCGGCGAAGGGCTGCGCCATATCCGCAAAAACACCGACCCTTCTTTGGAAATAGAAGTTTTTGTCCATGGGGCAATGTGTATTTCCTATTCGGGAAGGTGCCTTATAAGCAGCTATTTAACGGGGCGGGATGCAAACTATGGCGAGTGTGCCCACCCTTGTCGGTGGAAGTATTATTTAATGGAAGAAAAAAGGCCCGGTCAGTATATGCCTATTATTGAAGACGATGAGGGCAGCTTTTTCTTTAACTCGAAGGATTTGTGCCTGATAGAATTTATTCCCCAGCTTATTGATACTGGGGTTGATTCTTTCAAAATTGAAGGAAGGATAAAGTCGGAATACTATGTGGCAACGGTGGTAAAGGCATATAGGGAGGAAATTGACAGGTATTTTGAAAATCCTGATAATTATAAATTGGACCCAAGGCAAATAGAGGAGCTTTGCAAGGTAAGCCATAGGGAATACAGCCATGGCTTTTGGCATGGCATGCCCCACAGCGAGGGGCAGATTTACGAGAGCAGCTCATACATTCGGGACTATGACGTGGTGGGCGTTGTCCTGGAGTGTGGCAAAGATGGAGATGCACTTATTGAGCAGCGAAACAAGTTTTCCATTGGAGACGAGCTTGAAGTTTTAAGGCCCAAGGGTCCGTTTGTTAAAACTGTTGTTTCGGATATGGCGGACGAGGAAGGAAACAGCATACAAAGCGCGCCTCATCCCACAATGAAGGTTCGAATGAGGCTTCCACAGTATGTGGAGCCTAATTCCATGCTAAGAAAACGGAGGAAAATATGAAACTGGTGGTTGCAACTAAAAATCAAGGTAAAATGAGGGAATTTAAGGACCTGTTCGAAGGAACGGGCTTTGAAATATTTGGTTTGGACGATTTGGGCATCAGCGTTGATGTTGAGGAGGACGGAAAAACCTTTGAGGAAAACGCTTTGAAAAAAGCGGTTGAAATTATGAAAATATGCGGCGAGGTTACCATTGCCGACGACAGCGGTATATGCGTGGAGGCTTTGGGCGGTGCGCCGGGGGTGTACTCTTCCCGATACGCCGGGGAGAGGGCAACGGATATGCAAAACAACCTAAAGCTTTTAAAGGAAATGGAAGGGGTTAAAAACCGCAGGGCGCATTTTTACTGCGCCATGGCAATTGCCTATCCCGACGGGAGGACCCATGTGTTCACAGGCAGGCTTGACGGAAAAATTGCCCATGATATGCGAGGGCGGGGCGGCTTTGGCTACGACGTTTTGTTTGAGCTTCCCGAGTATAATAACATGACTTCCGCACAAATATCGTCATGCCTAAAAAATAAAATAAGCCACAGAGCAAGGGCGCTGGCAAAGCTGAAGGAGTATTTGACGGCACAAAAATAGCTTTTTTGATAAGTGGTTTTTTTAAGGGAAGTGGTGTTTTTGTTAAAAAGCATTCAATGGAAGCTTGTAGCTATGTTTGTAATGCTTATTTTTGCGGTTATGCTGGTTTTTAGCGTGTTTTTGCAGGACAGGATAGAGGTTTTCTACCATGACAGCTTCAGCAAGGTTATGAACCAAACCATGAACGAGCTTGAAGCCGCCCTGCAAAATGCCTGCCAGCAGGAGGACCCTTTGGACCAGATGCAAAAGGTTTTGGGAGTTTATCAGGGAAGGCTGGGGATAAGCTCAAACCGAAACTATTATTTGCTTGACGCAAAAACGGGAAGCGTCCTTTACGGCTCGGACGTTGTTACAAGCCTTGACAAAACCTATAACATACTGGCGGCAATGGCGGGCAAGCGGGGCGACAAGGTTTACCGCAGAATGCCCTATATAGACTATGCCATAAGGATAAGCGACGATTATATCTTATACATCAAGGACAAAACAATAGAAATGCAGGAGCTTTTGCGGGGGATTTACATTATTGTGGCACAGGCGCTTTTGGTGGGCTTTTTAATATCCGTTGTTTTGGGCTTCTTCCTTTCAAGAACCATAACCCGTCCAATAACCAACCTTACAAGCAAGGCGGAAAACCTTGCAAAGGGCAGCTTCGGCACCAAAATTCAAATAAAATCTCAAGACGAGATTGGTCAGCTTGCAAAGGCTTTTAACTATATGTCGGAGATGATTAAAAACTCCGTTGACGAAATTGCCCAGGAGAAAAACAAGCTTGAAACAATGTTTCGGTACATGAGCGACGGGGTTATCGCCTTTGGCATGGACCAAAAGGTTATTCACATAAACCCTGCCGCCAGGGAAATGCTTGGCATTGAAAGCGAGGATGAAATTTTATTCGACAGCTTTTTTGAATGCGCAAATACCGATATTTGCATGAATAAACTGATACTTTTTGACCAACATACAACCATTGAGAGAAGGATAGACATAGGCGGCAGGCACCTTAAAGGCTTTTTTGCAACCTTTGAGATGGCGGACGACAAGCTTTCCGGCGTTATCGTGGTGCTGCAGGATATTACGGAGGAGCAGCGGCTGGAGGATTCAAGGCGCGAGTTTGTGGCAAATGTATCTCATGAGCTTAGAACGCCCCTTACCACCATAAAAAGCTATTCCGAAACCTTGCTTGACAGCACCGAAGATGAGGAGCAGTCAAAGTTTTTGACGGTTATAATAAACGAAGTTGACAGAATGACAAGGATAGTTAAGGATTTGCTTACCCTAAGCAGCCTTGACAGCAAAAAGCTTTCGACCTTTTTTACGGAATTTTCCCTTGACGAGCTTCTTCGTGACATTACCGCAAAAATGTCCATGGAGGCCAAAAGCCATAATCATCGGCTTGAATACTATCCGTCAACCTCAATCCCCAATATTTTCGGCGACAGGGACAGGATAGAGCAGGTTATTACCAATATTTTGTCCAATTCCATAAAATACACTCCCGATGGCGGGAGGATAGAGGTTTATGCAGGGTATCTATACAACGAAGCCTATATAAAAATTAAAGATAACGGCATTGGCATAAAGCAGGAGGATTTAAGCCGGATTTTCGAGCGCTTTTATCGTGTGGACAAGGCACGCTCCAGGGAAAGCGGCGGAACGGGCTTGGGGCTTGCCATTGCCAAGAATTTTATCGAGCTTCATGGCGGCACAATCAAGGTGGACAGCGAGATTGGCAAAGGAACGGAGGTTTTGATTAAGCTTCCCGTCAGCCAAAACGAAGCTTCATAAGGCAAAAAATTTTAACAAGGAAATGGGAGATTTAGCTTGAGTTACCATGCAGGAGAATATGATGTGGCTGTAATTGGTGCAGGTCATGCAGGCTGCGAGGCGGCCCTTGCCTGCGCAAGATTGGGCTTTAAAACAATAATTTTTGCCATTAATTTGGATACGGTTGCAAACCTTCCGTGCAACCCCAACATAGGCGGCACCGCAAAGGGGCACCTTGTGCGAGAGATTGACGCCCTGGGCGGGGAGATGGGCAAGGCGGCGGACGCAACCTTCATACAATCCAGAATGCTTAATTTGGGAAAAGGCCCTGCTGTCCATTCCCTAAGGGTGCAGATTGACAGAAGGGCATATCAGGCATACATGAAAAAGGTTTTGGAACATCAGGAAAACCTTGATATAAAACAGGCGGAAATAACCCGCATCCACGCAAAAGACGGCAAGGTAAGACAGGTTGAAACAAATGTGGGGGCGGTTTACGACGTTAAGGCGGCAATTGTCGCCACAGGGACTTTTTTAAGGGGCAGAATCATCATTGGCGATGTGGCGTATGACGGCGGACCGGACGGTCTTTTTGCCGCCACAAAGCTAACCCAATCCCTGCAGGAGCTTGGCATTGAGCTTATGCGCTTTAAAACGGGAACCCCCGCAAGGGTGAACGCCCGCTCCATAGACTTTTCCAAATTCGAGCAGCAAAAAGGCGACGATGAAATTGTCCCCTTTAGCTTTGAAACGGAAAGCTTGGGGGAAAACAAGGCAGTTTGCTATCTTAGCTATACCAATGAAAAAACCCACGAGATAATTAAAAAAAATCTGCACCGCTCACCCCTATACAGCGGCGTTATCGAGGGAGTTGGCCCCAGATATTGCCCGTCCATTGAGGATAAAATCGTAAGGTTTGCGGATAAGGACAGGCACCAGATTTTTATAGAGCCAATGGGGCTTGACACTGATGAAATGTATGTTCAGGGTATGTCCACCTCCCTTCCCGAGGATGTGCAGCTTGAAATGTACCGCACCATCCCGGGCATGGAAAATGTGCATGTAATGAGGACAGCCTATGCAATAGAGTATGACTGCATACAGCCTACCCAGCTTAAACAGTCATTGGAATTTAAGGCTGTAGAAAACCTGTACGGGGCAGGACAGTTCAATGGCTCGTCAGGCTATGAGGAGGCGGCGGCGCAAGGGCTTATTGCAGGAGTCAACGCCGTCAGAAAGCTGCAAGGCAAAGAGCCTGTTATACTTTCCCGAAGCCAGGCTTATATAGGGGTGCTTATTGATGATTTGGTGACAAAAGGCACATCCGAGCCATACAGAATGATGACCGCAAGGGCGGAGCATCGCCTGCTGCTGCGCCAAGACAATGCAGATTTGCGCCTTACGCCTTTGGGATATGAGATAGGGCTTATTTCCAAGGAGCGCTACCAACGGTTTTTGGACATGAAAGAAAAAATAGAAACGGAAATAAAGCGCCTTAGGAAAAAGGTGCTTCCTCCAAGTGAAAAGGTAAACGCCTTTCTTGATAAATACGGCAGTACAAGGCTTAAAACAGGCATACACATGGACGACCTTTTAAAGCGACCCGAGATGAAATATGCCGCCCTTGCCGAAGTTGACGAGGAGTTTCCCAACCTGCCGCAAAGGATTGCAAACCAGGTGGAAATAAGCATAAAATACGAAGGCTATATTGCCCGCCAGCAGCTTCAGGCACAGCAGGCCGAAAAGCTTGAAAAGCGGCATATTCCGGAGGATATAGACTATTTTGCCATTGACGGGCTTCGCATGGAGGCAAGGCAAAAGCTAAGCCAAATCCGCCCGTCGTCGGTGGGGCAGGCATCCCGCATTTCCGGGGTTTCGCCTGCGGATATTTCCGTTTTGCTTGTTTATTTAAAGGTGCGCTCCCCGTAAAAAAGTATAAAAATACCTTCAAATGATAACAATAGCTTTTGGGGATATACCCAAAGTTTGTTATAAATTTGGAGGTGCTTTACATGACGGTTGCAGTAGCGCCGCAGCTTAAAACCTTGGCAGGACAGCTTCGCGAGCGAGGCTATAATGTGGTGACATACGGAAAGTATAAATACCCTGTTGACGCTCTTGTGTATGTTGGAAGTATGGAGGATTATAGAACGCTTAAAGGTTCCACGGTAGGGCATTTTGGCATTTTGATGATAAATGCCACCAACAAGACTGTAGATGAAGTGGATAATGCACTAAAAAACAGGCTCTATTCCCCATTATTTTGATAGGATTTACAATTGACTTTTTTGTCAAATTATTGTATTATATAGGTAGGGTAAAAAGCTATATTTTCACATTCTTATGCTTGGCATAAAGGAAGAAGGGATTTTTTATGATATATGTTGACCACGCGGCTACAACGCCGCTGAAAAAAGAGGTTTTGGACAAAATGATGCCCTATCTTACCTCGGAATTTGGCAATCCTTCGTCCATATACACATCAGGGCGAAAGGCAAAAATAGCGATAAACGAAGCAAGAGCTACCCTGGCGGGTATTTTAGGCGCCAAGGAAAACGAAGTTTTTTTCACAGGCAGTGGAAGTGAGGCAGACAACTGGGCAATAAAAGGTGCTGCAAAGATGGCAAAGGGAAAGCACCTTATTACATCGGCGATTGAGCACCATGCGGTTTTGCATACTTTTGATTCTTTGCGCAAAGAAGGCTATGAGGTTACATACCTCCCGGTTGATGCCGATGGACTTGTAAGTCCCCAGGATTTGGAAAAGGCCATACGTCCCGATACGGGCCTTGTTTCAATCATGGCGGCCAACAACGAAATCGGCGTCATTCAGCCTATTTGCGAGCTTGCGTTAATTTCCAAGGAACACAAGGTTCCCTTCCATACGGACGCTGTGCAGGCCTTTGGGAACATGCCGGTTAATGTGGACGATTGGGGAGTTGATATGCTTTCCATATCCGCTCATAAAATCGGCGGACCTAAAGGGGTTGGCGCCCTGTATATAAGAAGGGGCACAAGGGTTGCAAACTTTATCCATGGCGGGGCGCAGGAATTTGGCAGGCGTGCCTCCACGGAAAATGTTGCGGGAATTGTAGGCTTTGCTCATGCTGCAAAGCTTGCAGATGAGCATTTGGACGAAAATATACAAAAGCTTACCCAGCTTAGGGATTACTATATAAAAAAGGTCAAGGAAACCATTCCGTATTGCAGGCTTAACGGGCATCCTACAAAGCGTTTGCCGGGAAATGCAAACTTTAGCTTTGAGTTTATAGAAGGCGAATCTCTGCTTTTAATGCTGGACATGAAGGGAATTGAGGCGTCCAGCGGCTCGGCTTGCACAAGCGGCTCCCTTGACCCATCCCATGTGCTTTTGGCCATAGGTCTTGCGCACGAGATTGCCCATGGCTCCTTGCGCATATCCTTTGGAGTGGAGAACACCATTGAACAAGTGGATATTATAGTACGTGAGCTTGCCCAAATTGTGCAAAGGCTTCGAGATATGAGCCCTTTATACGAAAAAGTGGCTCGCAAACAGGTTTAAAAAAAGAAAGGTGAGGCTTGATATGTTATATTCGGAAAAAGTTATGGACCACTTTTCAAATCCCCGAAATGTCGGAGAGCTTGAAGACGCCAACGCAGTGGGCGAAGTGGGGAACGCAAAATGCGGCGACATTATGAAAATGTATATGAAAATCGAGGACGATATAATTAAGGATATACGGTTTAAAACCTTTGGCTGCGGGGCGGCTGTTGCTACCAGCAGCATGGCTACGGAGCTTGTGAAGGGCAAAACCATTCAGGAAGCCCTGAAGGTTACAAACAAGGCGGTTGTAGAGGCGCTTGAGGGGCTTCCGTCGGTTAAGGTCCATTGCAGCGTGTTGGCGGAAGAAGCCATAAAAGCCACCATCGCCGACTATTACAAAAGACAGGGCATTGACCCTGCGCCTATTGTAGGGCATACTGCCGATTGTGACAACTGCCAGTGCCATCATGGATAACAAGACGGTTGTAATAGGAATGAGCGGCGGTGTTGATAGCAGTGTGGCAGCCGCAATTTTAAAAGAGCAGGGATACAATGTTATCGGCGTAACAATGAAACTTCACGAAACAGAGCAGGCAGACGGGGGCTGCTGCTCTGTTTCTGCTGTGTCCGATGCCCTTCGGGTAGCCCATAAAATCGGAATACCCCATTATGTAATGAATTTTACAAAAGAGTTTAAAGAAAGCGTTATCGACTATTTTATAGAAGAATACAAAAGCGGAAGGACTCCAAACCCCTGCACCGCCTGCAACAGGTATGTGAAATTTGAAGCGCTGCTGAAAAAAGCACATGCCCTGGGCGCAAAATATGTTGCAACAGGGCATTATGCAAAGATAACCCAAAGAGATGGGCGCTATCTTTTGGAAAAGGCGGCGGACGATAAAAAAGACCAGACCTATTTTTTATATAACATGACCCAATACCAGCTTGCTCACACCTTGATGCCCCTTTATGCCATCACAAAGGAGCGGACAAGGCAAATAGCAAAGGATTTAGGCCTTATTGTGGCGGAAAAAAAGGACAGCCAGGAGATTTGCTTTGTTCCGGATAATGGCTATGCCTCGTTTATTGAAGGGATAAGCGGAAAGTCGCCCGAGGGGGACTTTGTTTTTGATGGAAAGGTTGTAGGCAGGCACAAGGGTATAATCCACTACACCGTAGGACAGCGAAAGGGCCTTGGCATTGCCTTGGGCGAGCCTGTTTACGTTACGAAAATAGACCCCTCATCCAACAGAATTTATCTTGGTGTTGAAGGCAGCCAGCTAAAAGATGAGCTTACCGCCTCAAACGTTAATTTTATTCCTTTTGATACTCTATCAGAGCCTATTGGCTGCAGCGCCAAAATACGCTACAACTCAAAGGCTGCACCTTGCACGGTTTTTCCGGAAGGTGACGGGGTGCGTGTGGTGTTTGACACTCCCCAAAGGGCACCTGCCCCGGGACAGAGCGTGGTTTTTTACAACGAAAATTTAGTTTTAGGCGGAGGTACTATTAATGCTTGATACATCATTTCCTCATTTGAACCAGCGGCAAAGGGAGGCGGTTTATACAACCGAAGGCCCTGTCTTGATATTGGCGGGCGCCGGCAGCGGCAAGACTACGGTTTTGGTTAACCGTATTGCCTACATATTGCACACAATACCCCATGTTATGCCTTATAATGTCCTTGCCATAACCTTTACAAACAAAGCTGCAGCAGAGCTTAAAGAAAGGCTTGTGGGAATGCTTGGCATGGACGGAGAGGATATTTGGGCAAGGACCTTCCACTCCGCATGTGTGCGCTTTTTAAGAAGGGATATAGAAAAGATTGGATATACAAGCAGCTTTAGCATTTTTGACACTTCGGACCAGCTTACAGTGGTGAAGGAGTGTTTGTCACAGCTTAATTTGTCGGATAAGAATTTTCCGCCAAAGCAAGTTTTGTCCATCATAGGGCGTGCAAAGGACGAGCTTTTAACACCGGAGGACTTTGCAAAAAGTATCGGCGGCGACTATCGCATGAATGAAATTGCAAAGGTTTACCGTTTGTATCAGGACAAGCTAAAGGCATATGGCGCTTTGGATTTTGACGATATAATAATGCTTACCGTTCGCTTGCTTGAGGAAAACCCTTCGGTTTTGTCCTACTATCAAAAAAAGTTTAAATATATATTGGTGGACGAGTATCAGGATACAAACCATGCCCAGTACAGGTTGGTGTCGCTTTTGGCGGGAGAGCACAGAAACCTTTGCGTCGTTGGCGATGACGACCAGAGTATTTATAAATTCAGGGGCGCCAATATTGAAAATATTTTGAACTTTGAAGAGCATTTTCCCGAAGCAAAGGTAATAAAGCTGGAGGAAAACTACCGCTCCACCCAAAATATTTTGGATGCGGCAAACCATGTTATAAAAAACAACCTGGGCAGAAAAAGCAAAAGCCTGTGGACAAGCAAGGGCAAAGGTGATAAAATTACATTATACCGAGGGCAAAACGAATACGACGAAGCGGGGTTTATTGTCGAAACCATTGAAAGCGGGGGCATGGAATATAAAAACTATGCGGTGCTTTATCGCACCAATGCCCAGTCCCGCGTGATTGAGAAGGCCTTAACGGGTGCCGCCATACCCTATAGGGTGTTTGGCGGGCTAAGGTTTTACGACCGAAAGGAAATCAAGGACATTGTGGCATATCTTAGGCTGTTTTTCAACAGGGATGACAACGCAAGCCTAAAGCGGATTATAAACGAGCCGAAAAGAGGCATAGGCAAAACCACCCTGGACAATGCCCAAGCCCTTGCAACCCGATATAACACCAGTATTTTTAATATAATAAAAAGCGCAAATGACCATGCGGAGCTTGCACGAAGCGCTCAAAGGCTTTTGGAATTTGCAGGCATGATTGAAGATTTGGACAAAGCGCCCCAAAGTCCTTTGACGGAGTTTTTGCAATATGTTTTGGTCAGGACAGGTTATTTGGAGTATCTTGAAAGCGAAGACACTTTGGAGAGCCGCACAAGGCTTGAAAACATTGTGGAATTTGTAAACAGCGCCAGGGAATATGAGCAGACGGAGCAGGAGCCGTCGCTTGGCGGTTTTCTTGATAATATTGCCCTGGTTTCCGATGTTGACAACTACGACGAAGCGCAAGATGCGGTTGTTTTGATGACTTTGCACAGTGCAAAGGGCCTGGAGTTTCCTGTGGTGTTTTTGGCAGGCATGGAAGAAGGGGTGTTTCCAAGCTATATGTCCATTGGAAATGCGGACGAGCTTGAGGAGGAGCGCCGCCTTGCTTATGTAGGCATTACCAGGGCACAGGAAAAGCTATGCCTTACCTGCGCCGCCACCAGAACTCTTTTTGGGTCAACCACCCACAACCAGCCGTCACGCTTTGTAGAGGAAATACCGTCGGAGCTTATAGATGTTGTGGGTATGCAAAAAGAAATCATGATGTCCGGCTCAAGGTTTATGCTAAAACCGCAAAGCAGGCGGGCTCCCCTGCAGCCAAGGGCAGCATTTGCAGCGGGCGCAGGGCAACAGGCAAAGCCCTTAGTAACCTATGTCATTGGCGAGCGGGTCCAGCACAGAAAATTTGGCGAAGGCATTATTTTAAAGGCGACTCCCGTGGGAAACGACTGGAATTTAGAGGTTGCTTTCGACAGTGTGGGCACAAAAATTCTTATGGCGGCTTATGCAAACCTGAAAAAAATGTAGCCATGATTTTTTAGCCGTTAATTTATGATAGGGAGGCACGTTTATATGAACAAGTCCAATACCGAAATGCTTTATGAGGCTATTTTAACCCTTAAAACCGTGGACGAGTGCAGGGCGTTTTTCACAGACCTTTGCACCATCATGGAGATTAGCTCCATGAGCCAGCGCCTTGAGGTTGCAAGGCTTCTTAATAAGAAAATTGTTTACAATAAAATAGCCGAGGAAACAGGCGCCAGTAGCGCCACCATAAGCAGGGTAAACAGGTGCTTGAACCATGGTGAAGGGGGCTATAAATTAGTTCTTGGGAGATTGCAGGATGAGTAGTTATACGGATTTTGCATATCTTTACGACAGGCTGATAGACCAGGATTATGAAAAATGGGCCGACTATCTTGAAGAGTGTTTTGAAAAATATGCAGGGGGCATAACCCATGTTTTAGACCTTGCCTGTGGCACAGGCAACATTACCACCCTTTTGGCAAAAAGGGGCTATGATATGATTGGCATAGACAGCTCCACAGATATGCTTTCCGTAGCGGCGTCAAAGAGCGAAGGGCTGCCTATACAATATGTGTGCCAGGATATGAGCGCTTTTGAGCTTTACGGCAATGTTGACGCTGTCATTTGCACTTTGGACTGCATAAATTATTTGACCAAAAACCGTGACGTTTTAAAAACCTTTCGCTTGGTGGAAAAATATTTATATCCCAACGGCCTTTTTATTTTTGATATAAACAGCCAATACAAAATAGAGAATATTTTAGGCAATCAGTGTTATATTACTGATTTAGATGATGTTTTTTATACATGGGAAAATTTTTACAACGAAGAAAGCAGAATATGTTCGTATAATCTGACATTTTTCGTGAAAAACGGGGAAAAATATAATCGCGTGGACGAATATCAAGAGCAAAAGGCATACTTGCAAGATGAAATCGAAGACCTTATAAAAAAGGCGGGGCTTTCGCTGTTGGGCTGCTTTGACGGGCTTTCCTTCAATAAAAGCAGTGAAAAAAGCGAAAGACTGATGTTCGTCTGCAAAAAAAAATGTTGACATTGCATCAAATGTGTGCTAAACTGGTCAGGTAGCGCAAGATTGCTATGTATTTAGTATTAGGAGGTTTATCTCATGCAAAAAGGTAAAGTAAAATGGTTCAACGCGGAAAAGGGTTATGGCTTCATCGAATGTGAAGATGGAACAGATGTATTTGTTCATTTCACAGCAATAACAATGGATGGCTATAAATCTTTAGACGAAGGCGCAGAAGTAGAGTTCGAAGTTATTGAAGGTGCTAAAGGCCCACAGGCTGCAAATGTTTCAAGGATTTGAGTGCCGGCCTTAACATAAAGTTTGGACTGTAATAGAAACGCCATATGCCCTCTGCGCTTGCAGGGGGCATATTTATATATTGCATGAGAACCTTGCGGGAGCCCTCCCGCATTTTATGTATGTACAAGGAGGTTATAATGGATAATATAGCGATAGCCATTACAAACGACGGTGCGCTTAGGGTTTATGCCGCCATAACCACCGATATGGTAAGACAAGCACAAAAACTTCACAACAGCTATCCCGTCGCCACGGCAGCCCTTGGCAGAACCTTAACAGGTGCCGCCATGATGGGTGCAATGCTGAAAAACCCAAACGGCAGCATAACAATTCAAATAAAAGGAGACGGACCATTGGGGCTGATTTTGGCGGTCACGGATGCCGACAGCAATGTTCGGGGCTATGCGTCAAATCCTGATGTGGACCTTCCCTTGCGCAAGGACGGAAAAATAGATGTGGGCGGCGGAGTCGGCACACAAGGGTATATAAGCGTAACCCATGACCACGGAGTAGGCGAGCCGTATTCGGGTACGGTAAAGCTTGTGTCCGGCGAAATAGCAGAGGATTTAACCGCCTACTATGCCCAAAGCGAGCAAACCCCCACGGCCATAGGCCTTGGCGTTTTGGTTGGGGTTACAGGCGTGCCGGAGGTTGCCGGAGGCTTTTTGGTGCAGCTTATGCCCGGCAGAGGTCCTGATGATGATAAAATACTGGCAAAGGTCGAGGAGAACATTAAAAACATACCGTCAATCACAAAAATGATTAGCAGCGGGTTTACTACCGATGACATAATTGGAAAAGTTTTGGAGGGCATCGAGCATAACGTTTTAGAGCATAGAAAGACCGGCTATCGGTGCAACTGCTCCTTGGAGCGTGTGGAAAGGGTTCTTATGTCCATTGGGGCCGAGGAGCTTAAAAAGCTGATGGATGAAGGCGGCGAAACAGAGGTAAATTGCAGTTTTTGCGATAAAAAATACACCTTTGATACAGTGCAATTGCAAGCACTTATCCGGAAAACCTCAAAAAAATAAAAGTTTTTAAAAATATCAGTTTGTAATGCATATGTTGTAACCTTCCACAAATCAGATAAAAAATTACAAAAAAAGCTTGACAAAAGCTTTGCATTGTGTTATTATTAACTGGCATTTAACGATAGTATTTTAGACTTTGTTAAAGAAGAAGTTGTCCGCAGGCACTTCTCACCTTACGGCCATCTGT
>JAQVDK010000102.1 GCA_028697835.1 Eubacteriales bacterium
TTTTAAAAGCGATGATATAATAATAGTGAATTAAATTCACAAGTATTGGGGTAATAAAATGGATGGCAAAGATTTAGGAAGGATTATCAAAGCTATAAGAATTAAAAAAAAGATGACTCAAAGCGAAGTGGTGGGTACTTATATTACCCGAAACATGCTAAGTAAAATTGAAAGCGGAAAGGCATCTCCTTCTTTGGCAACCTTAGAGTATTTGGCAAAAGCGCTTGATGTGCCCCTTTCAATGCTTTTGCCCGACGATAACACCAACGGCACCGATGTCACAACCGTCCTAATTAAAGCAAAAGCAGCACTTGACGAAAAAGAATATGAGCAGGCAATCAAGCTTGCCGACAAGCTGCCTTCTCCTTTGTCGGACGAAAAAGAGGCTATTAGTGCTAAGGCTTATTTAGCTATGGCTAAGGATAGTTTGTCGAAAAATGAGTTTGACACAGCAGTTAAAAATGCAAAGCTTGCTTTTGACAAAGCAAAAACAGGTCTATATTCTTCAAGGGAGTTGCAAACAGAAGCCCTTATTGTAATAGATAGCGCATACGAAAAGATAGAAAAAAGGAGAAATAAAAATGATACAGGCAGAGCTGACCAACATGGTAATGGTCCAGGACAAAAACAAAGGTTTGGTCTTGGTAATTGACAGGGTAAAAAAATGGAAGGGCCTATCCTTTCCCGGCGGTCACATGGAAAAAGGCGAAAGCGCTGTAGATTCCGCTATCCGCGAAACAAAAGAGGAAACAGGCCTTGATATCAAAAACCTTAAGCTTTGCGGAATTGTCAATTGGTACAATCCGGATACACATGCCAGATATATCGAATTTTTATACAAAACCTCGGATTTTAGCGGAAACATCATAAACGGAACAGATGAGGGCAAAGTATTTTGGATTCATCCTGACGAAATTTTAGGGAAGACATATGCAAACAATTTTCACATATACCTTCCCTTGTTTTTTGATAATAAATATACCGAAGCCTTTGGCATATGGGATGATGAAGTGCCGGCCTGGGTTGAATATAAATAACTTTAAGAAATTTGCTGATTTTTTTGCACAATGGCAATAGCCGGAGGGTTGTTATCGGCAAAAACCAAGTCTATAACAGAGTTTATTTTATCCAAATCCACGCTGTCGATTTTTTCTATCATCTCATCAAGGGTTCTTATTTTATTAATTAGCAAAAGGGATTGCCCAAAGGTATGCATACGGCTTGAAGTGCTTTCAAGACCTAAAATAAGATTGCCCTTTAACTGCTCTTTGCATTTTTGCAGCTCATCGGGGGTTATGCTGTCTTTTTTCAGCCTGTTTATCTCTTCGTATATAAGGCTTTGGACCTGCTCAAGCCTTGCCGGATTCATACCTGCATAAATAGTAAAAAGCCCTGCTTTGGCAAAGGTTGTTTGATAGGAATAAATCGAATATGCAAGACCTTTTTCCTCTCTGATATTTTGAAAAAGCCTGCTGCTCATTCCACTTCCTAAAATAGTGTTTACCACCATAAGAGAATATGCAAGCTCATGCCCTCTTGGAAGGGCTTTGTATCCTATGCAAAGATGAGTTTGCTCAATATCCTTGTTAACCTGCGAAAAATCAGAATAAAATTTTGGCTCGGATAGCTCCTCAAGCGCCACTGTCCCTTTTTCCCAGTCGCTAAATTTCTCCCGCAAAAGCCCCAACAGCTGTTCCCTGTCAAAATTTCCAACCACGGAAACAACTGCATTTTCCGGCACATAACAGCGGTGTAAATATTCTTTTATATCCTCGACGGATATTTTCTTTAAAGCCTTTTCAGTCCCTAAAATTGAGTACCCCAGTGAATTGTTGTTCCAGGCTTTTTCCATTAAAAGGTCATGAGCAAGCTCTTCCGGGCTGTCTTCGTACATATTTATTTCCTCGGCAATAACATTTTTTTCCAAAATCATGTCTTTTTCATCAAAAAGCGAGTTAAAAAGCATATCAGCCAGCACATCGACAGCAACATCAAGATGATTTGTCAAAACTTTGGCATAATAACAGGTGCAATCCCTGCTTGTAAAGGCATTAATCTGTCCGCCTATATCATCAATCGCTCCTGCTATTTCTTTTGCGGTTCGCCTTTGCGTGCCCTTGAACAACATATGTTCAATAAAATGGGATATGCCGTTGTTTTCCTTTGTTTCTCTGCAAGAGCCGGCGCCTATCCACACACCCACCGTAACGGATTTTACATGTGTAATCTTTTCAATTACAATTCTAAGTCCATTGGGAAACGTTATAATCTCGTACATTCTTCCTCCATTTAAACAGGGCCGCCCAGATATAACTGTGACGACCCCTTTTATTTATAAAACCAACATTATTTTTCTTGCTCAGCCAATGCGTCTTTTCTTGATAGATTGATTCTTCCTTTGTTGTCTATTTCTATAACCTTTACCATTATCTCGTCGCCAATATTTACAACATCCTCAACCTTTTCTACGCGTTTGTTGTCAAGCTTGGATATATGCACAAGACCATCCTTGCCGGGCAAGAATTCGACAAATGCGCCAAATTCTCTAATTCCTACAACCTTGCCAAGATAAACCTCGCCAATCTCCGGCTCTTTGACAATGCCGTTGATAATCTTAACCGCTTCGTCGCTATCTTTTTGGTTGTATGACATAATATGAACTATGCCCGAATCGTCAATGTCAATCTTAACGCCTGTGTCGGCAACAATCTTTTGAATTACCTTTCCGCCTGAACCTATAACATCACGAATCTTTTCAGGGTCAATTTTCATGGTTACTACCCTTGGGGCATATGATGAAAGGTTTTCCCTGGGCGTTTCGATAGCCTGTTTCATAACACCGTCCAAAATTTCGATGCGAGCCTTGCGGGTTTTTTCAAGAGCTTCCCTTATTATCTCAGGTGTAAGACCGTCAATCTTTATATCCATTTGAATTGCTGTTATTCCTTGCTTGGTGCCTGCAACTTTAAAGTCCATATCGCCATAAAAGTCCTCAAGCCCCTGAATATCAACCATTGTAAGCCATCTGTCATCCTCGGTGACCAAGCCTACGGAAATTCCCGCAACCGGTGCTTTAATGGGAACTCCTGCGTCCATAAGCGCCAAGGTGCTTCCGCAGATACTTCCTTGTGAGGTTGAGCCATTAGAGGAAAGAACCTCGCTTACAAGACGGATTGCATAAGGAAATTCCTCTTCTGAAGGGATTACAGGCTCTAAAGCCTTTTCAGCCAAAGCGCCGTGACCGATTTCACGTCGTCCCGGCCCCCTTGACGGACGGGTTTCGCCTACGCTGTATGAGGGGAAGTTATAATGGTGCATATACCTTTTAACTTCGTCATCGTCAATACCGTCAAGCCTTTGGACTTCTCCCAGCGCACCCAAGGTTGCAACCGTAAGGACTTGAGTCTGACCTCTTGAAAACAAGCCGGAGCCATGAGTCCTTGCGAAAAGCCCAACTTCTGCGGACAGGGGACGGATTTCGTCAAGCCCTCTTCCATCAACACGCTTGCTCTCGTCAAGAAGCCATCTTCTGACTATAAGCTTTTGAAGCTTATACAAAACTTCATCTATATTTTCTTCATAATCCTCATACTTTTCCGCAAACTGGGCGTCAACCTTTTCGCGAACAACCAAAAGGTTAGCGTCACGAACCGTCTTGTCGTCGGTATCTATTGCTTCTTTAATCATATCAAGGGCAAATTCCTTAACATCGTTATAAAGCTCTTCATTTACGGTATGAGGTGTGTACTTGAATTTTTCTTTCTTGCCCACTTCTTGGGCAATCATGTCAATAAAATCGCAAAGCCTTTTTATTTCCTCATGAGCAAACATGATTGCATCAAACATAACATCCTCGGGGACTTGGTCTGCGCCTGCTTCAATCATCGCAACCTTTTCCCTGGTACCCGAAACGGTTAAAAGCAGAGGGCTTGCCTCTCTCTGGGCGGATGTTGGGTTTATAACAAACTTTCCGTCATCAATGCCCACATAAACGCTTGCAACAGGTCCGTTAAAAGGTATATCGGAAATTGCAAGCGCAATGCCTGTACCAAGCATTGCCGCAAATTCGGGCTGGTTGTCCTGTTCCACGCAAAAAACAGTCGCAACAACAGAAACGTCGTTACGAAGGTCACTGGGGAAAAGAGGGCGAATGGGCCTGTCTATAACACGGCTTGCTAAAATAGCCTTTTCAGAAGGACGCCCCTCCCTTTTCATAAAGCTTCCCGGAATTTTTCCTACTGCATAAAGCCTTTCCTCATAATCCACGCTAAGAGGAAAAAAGTCAATTCCATCCCTCGGCTTTTCAGATGCGGTAACCGTTACTTGAACGGCTGTATCGCCATACCTTACAAGGCATTGACCATTTGCAAGCTGAGCCATTTTTCCTGTTTCAACAACAAGTTTTCTTCCTGCAACTTCTGTTTCAAAAGTTCTAAAAGCCATGATAAATATTACTACCTCCTTAAATTTTAAGGGGTTCAGCATTAGCACTTAATTAAAAGCCCTTAACTGTTAGCAAAGACGCTTAATTAACTGCTAACGTAACTGTCCCCCTTATATTATAAAACGATAGACCAAGGGATATACATATAAATACATCCCAAGGTCTGCCATTTTGTTTGCTGCTATTAGTGTCTTAAACCAAGTCTTGCTATAAGGTTTCTGTATCTTTCAATATCTTTTTTAGCCAAATAGTTTAAAAGACCTCTGCGTTGACCGACCATTTTTAAAAGTCCTCTTCTTGAATGGTGGTCTTTTTTGTTTACTTTTAAGTGTTCGTTTAGGTGATTAATTCTTTCCGTCAGGATTGCCACCTGAACCTCGGGCGAACCTGTATCGGTTTCATGAATTTTGAAATTGTCGATAATCTCCTGCTTTTTTTCCTTTAACATTATTTTATCCTCCACTAATTATATTATGTTGCTATTACCGAGCAATGGGTAAGTGGAATGTTATCCCAAAACCCCGTATAGCTTAACCATTTTACCATAGCAGCTTTTATTTGTCAAGAAATTGTTTGG
>JAQVDK010000024.1 GCA_028697835.1 Eubacteriales bacterium
AAGCGCAACTATAATTGCGGCTGTGGAAATTGCCAAAACAACGATTATGAAAAGAATATCTTTTAATTTTATAGCCATAAACCTTGGCTTCATCACAAACCCCCCTCCTATAATCAAATTTATTTAGAGGGGGAATTTTATATTACCCAATCAGCGCATTTGCTCGCAAAACCGCAGCAACGGTTTTAGAGTCGGAAATTTCGCCGGTTAAGCACATTTTAACCACATCATCAAATTTATATTTTTCCATATTAACAAATTCGTCCTCGTCAAGAGTCTGCTCACCTGCCACAAGCTCCCGTGCCAAATATAAATGAATTACTTCATTGGCAAACCCGGGCGTGGGGAGTATATATCCTAAATAGTCAATTTTTTGCGCAGTAAAACCTGTTTCTTCTTGCAGCTCACGAACGCCGCAGGTATAATGGTCCTCTCCGTAGGAGAGCTTGCCTGCCGGCGCCTCTAAAAGGGCCTTGTCAAAAGGCTTTCTGAATTGGCGCACAAGATATACAAAGCCATCATTGTCCACAGGCAAAACAGCCACCCCGCCAGGATGCTCGATTATCTCTCTTGTGGCAATTTTCCCATTTGGCAGGATAACCGTGTCCACTCTTAGCGTTATAATGTTTCCTTCAAATATTCTTTCGCTTTTTATTGTTCTTTCGTTAAATTTCATTTTTACCTCCCATAAACTTAATAAAAATAGCCAAATTATAAAAATCTGTAAAGAATTTATAAATTTTTTTGCAAAACCCTTGATTTTTTAACAGTAATGTATTATAATACTTTTTGCGTACAAATGCCGGTGTGGTGAAATTGGCAGACGCAACGGATTCAAAATCCGTCGGGGAGACCCGTGCCGGTTCGAGTCCGGCCACCGGTACCACAAGTTCCGAGAAATCCTTCTCGGAACTTTGCTTTATACTTTTAATTTATGCGCCCGTAGCTCAGTTGGATAGAGTGGCAGACTTCGAATCTGTTTGCCGGGGGTTCGAGTCCCTCCGGGCGTGCCATGTTCGGTCCGAAATGCCCATAAGGCATCTCGGGCTTTTTGTTATTATGCAGCCTTTTATTCCCCTATTATATCAATTGTCACAAGCTCCGGGGGGTTCAGTATGCGGGGCATGGGCTTGTAGGAGATGCCCCTGCTTACAATGTGGGTTTTGCCGCCATGATTATATAAACCTCCGGCATACCTTGGAAACAATCCTTGATTAGGGGCGTAAAGCCCGTTTAAAATCCCGGGAATCCTAACCTGTCCCCCGTGGGCATGACCCGATAGTATAAGGTCAAAGGGCGTTTTTTTATATAATGCCACAAGCTCCGGCCTATGAGACAGTAAAATTTTATATTCGGGCATGGCATTTAAGGAAGAAAAAGCTTTAAAAAACTCTTCCTCCCAGTCAAGCTCCGGTTTTATACTCCCTACAAAAGGGTCGTCCACTCCCCCTATAATTATATCAGCCCCGTTAACTTGGATTTTTTGATATTCATTATTAAGTAAAGCAACTCCCCTTAAACGAAAAGCTTCTATGATTTCATTATATCTGCCAAAGCGGCACTCATGGTTGCCGGTAACATAATATACAGGGGCTATTTTGCAAACTTCCTCCACAAACTGCATAGCACCGGTGCATGGTCTTATTGCATCGGCAATATCTCCGCAAAGCGCAATTATATCAGGTTTTTGCTCAAGCACCATTTTGGATATTAATTTGCCCCTTACATCCTTGGGATTGCTATGTAAATCAGAGACCAAAACAATCCGTATTTGCTTTTTGGGTGCAATTTTGCGGGTGCTTATCTTGTACTTTGTAATCTCAATATCATTATTTAGCAATTTCATAGCCTGCACCTTTCATAAATGCTAAATTTATTATATATCTTATTATACACTCTTGTTATGGTTTTTACAATATTAACCTGTCAAAAAAGCGCCCCATATTTTAAAATACAGGGCACTTTTTATATAGCTTTATTGAATTAAAACAGGCTGAAGCTGTTTTCCGTTGATTGCTGCCTCCAAAGAAGGTATAATCAGGCTCATATCGGCTATCAAGGAATTTTCCTTGCTTATGGCATCATCTTGACGGAAGGGTACGAAATACACATTTTTTGTGTTTAAAAGCAAGCCTATATTTTTTGCATTTGCTCCAAGCCCGTCGTTTGTTGACACTGCCACCACAACCGGCTTTAGGTTTCTCAAATGCGCTTTAGCCGCCATGGTAACCGATGTGTCGTTCACCCCGTTTGCCATTTTTGATAATGTGTTTCCCGTACATGGCGCTACTACAAGAACGTCCAGCATTTTTTTAGGTCCTATGGGTTCTGAAGTGGTTATGCTGTGTATTACTTTTTTTCCGGTAGCGTTTTCCATTCGTCTTATCCAATCTTCTGCCTTGCCAAATCGTGTGTCGGTTTTATATACCATTTCCGAAACAATCGGAACAACGTTTGCACCTAATTTCACAATCTCATCGAGCTGCTTTAGCGTCTCTTCAATTGTGCAAAAAGAGCCTGTTAAAGCAAATCCTATGTTCAAACCTTTAAGCTTCATCTGCCTACACCCCCAGTTCGTCAATCAAATTTATAATCGTATCGCTGATTATTTCTCCAGCGGTAATCGGCGCCACTTTTCCGGGAAGAGAAAGAGCCCAAATGACTTTTTTCCCCAGCTTGTTAGCTTTTTCAAAATCAACTCCTCCGGGTTTGCTTGCCAAGTCAATAATCAGCGTTTCGGGGCTAATCATGCTTAGCATTTCCTCGTCTAAAACAATTGCCGGAATTGTATTTATGATTATATCTTGTTTTGCGATAACGTCCTTGATTTGGCTTGTTGATATTCCCTTTAGCGCATTTGCTTTAATCCAAGCCAAGTCCGCAAGGCTTCTTGCATAAACGGTAACATTCGCCCCTAAATCCCGAAGGCTTTTAGACAGCATTTTGCCAATCCTGCCATAACCCATAACAAGGCATCGGCTTCCATGAATTGTTATGGCGGTTTCTTCCATGGCAATTTGCAGGGCGCCTTCAACAGTGGGAATAACATTTAAAACTATAAGTTCTTCCCTTTCAAAGTAATCTGCCATGTAGATATTATACATTTGTGCTATGTTATATAGTTTTTTGCTTATCTTTCCCGCAACTATAATTTGGTTTTTGTTCATTTTTTTCAAAAGGTCCGTAATATAAAGCTTTTCCGCACTCATAGGCATGTTTACAATCTCGTTGTCAACGGTGCAGGGAAGAGGCAAAATGATAATATCCACATCTTTTAAAGCTTGGTCAATGGAAGTGTGGATTTGTATTTTATCGTTAAACTGCGATGTGTCCGAAAATCCATATACACTTACTTTATATCCATAATCATAAAGTCTGTTGGCAACACTTGCTTGTCGCAAATCTCCTCCGCATATGAGAAATTTTTTATCCATAAGATTTTACCCCCAGTCGGAAATCTACTATATATTATGAAAAAAGGCGCTGTTTTGTGCCTTTAAACCTTATATAAATAGATTTGCATTTCTTTAAGCGTGGGAAGTGGTCTTTAGCAGATTTTAAAGACAAGCGACGTGAAAACACAGCAAAAAAGCCTCTAACCGATAATGGTTTAGAGGCTTTTTATAACTGCACAAGCAATTTTTTCGCCCGAATTTCCCGAAGGCTGGGTTGTAAAATCGTCCGGGGAGCCGTGTAGAATAATTGTGCGCCCTATGATTTCTTTTACTTTAAACCTATTGGTAAGAAAGACAAAAAATGCTTTTCCTTGATTTTCAAATAGAGGAGGAAGGTCTCCTGCATGGTGGGGGTGGGGGCAGCCCTTGGGGTTGTAATGGGGGCCGGCACTGGCAAAGGGGTCATCTTCGTCTCCTGTGCATTTGCCGCCTTCGTGTATATGAAATCCAAAGACACGGCTTTTGCAGATGTTATCATCATGGGGAAGCCCTTTAATGTAGGCTGTTACCAATACGCCCTCGGGCGTTTGGTGAAACAAAACACTGCCGCGAATTTTGGCGTATGCTTTGCTTCCCTTAATGCTTGCCATTGCATCCGCCTTGGCATTTAACACCATGTCAAGCTTTCTGTTTATACCAAACCTTGAAAACATACAATCATCTCCTGCTAAATGTATATGAGGGAGGGCAGGAGAATATGAAGATTTGTTATTTGTCAAGTTTTTTTACAAGCCCTTCTATTTGGCTTTTGGTCTTAGAGGAAAGGGAGGCGGATATGCTAATATCTTTTTGATTTTGCTGTTTGGATTGATGGTCAATAAGCTCGTTGACCTTTTCAACTTCAAGCTTTAGCTCCCTTGCGGAAAGCAGCGCACATCCTGCTCCCCTTATAATCATCTGCTGGGCACCGTCGGACGTTGCAACGGTTATATCGTATTTTTTTCGATTGTCATAGGAAAAGCGTTCTATATATTGGTCTGCTGTTTGCGCCTCTTTTGTATATACAACGTGAAGGTTGCCGTAGGAGATTATATCCTCGACGCTTCTTTCCACACGGTATGCATCAAACACAACTATAACATGGTATTTTTTAACGCCTTGGTAATTGCTGAGGATATCTATAAGCTTCATTCTGGCGCCTTCTATATTATCCTTTGCAAGCTCTTTAAGCTCTTGCCAGGCATGAATTATGTTGTAGCCGTCAACAAGAAGGTATTTTTCCTTTGGCTCGTGCGGTTTTTGCACATACTTTTTAAAGTCGTAATAATCTTTTGCAGTCTTTGGTCTGTGCCATGTTGAGTGTTTTCCCTTGTTTGCAAAAAATGTCTGATTAAAAATCTTTTCAACTTCATCCGGTGTAATGTATTTTTCTTCAAAGGCTTTTGTTTTTTGCACCGGATTATCGCTCAAGGCTTCCCTTTGCTTAAGGTAGCTTTCAAGGTGCATATAATTTTTCACTTCATCCCAGCTTACCAAAAAGCTTTCGCCGCCGGCGCAAAATACGGAGCCTGTCGGGTTTTCAACATCTCTTTCGGAGTCATAGCCCATGTTTTCTATAACCTCGTCTTCATTATGGCAAAGGTCATAGCCCATGAAAGTGCAAAACAGCCTGCCCTGCCCCTTGGTGTAGGAGGCAAGCTCCGCTTGATAATTCCTTATGGTGGCAACTGGAGCGCTTCCTTCCAAAACCGCAATGCCGTCGCTTGATTTGGTTATTTCGCACCTGCCGTACATTCTTTCAATGTCAGTCATTGCCCTGCCTACCATTTTTTCGGGCAGCTCTATTGTAAAGGAATAGTAAGGCTCCAGCAGTACGGACTGCGCTTCTTTAAGCCCCTGTCTTACGGCTCGGTATGTAGCCTCCCTAAAGTCGCCGCCGTCGGTATGTTTATTGTGCGCCTTGCCGGAAACCAACGTAATTTTCATATCGGTAATTGCAGAGCCTGTTAAAACTCCCTTGTGATTTTTTTCTTTCAAATGGGACAAAACAAGCCTTTGCCAGCTTTTCCCCAAAATGTCCTCGCTGCAAATTGTGCCAAATTGCAAACCGCTGCCGGGCTGTGCAGGCTCCAGCAAAAGATGAACCTCCGCATAATGGCGCAAAGGCTCAAAATGCCCGACGCCTTCCACCGTGTTGGCAATTGTTTCTTTATAGACAGTTTTTCCCTCGCCAAAGGTCACTTCCACCCCAAAGCGCTCTTTTATCATGCTTTGGAGGACTTCTATCTGCACCTCGCCCATAACCTGCGCATGGATTTCCTGCAACTGCTCGTTCCATTCAATTCTAAGCTCGGGTTCCTCGTCCTCGATTTCACGAAGCTTAGGAAGAAGCAGCCTAAGGTCCATGCCGTCAGGTATAACCTGATAAGATAAAACAGGCTCGAGTATTGGCAGGGTGGAATGCTTTTGACTCCCCAAGCCTTCCCCGGACCTTGCCTTTGTAAGCCCCGTAACCGCACACACACAGCCCGGCTCGGCTTGTGCGACCGCCTCAAATTTATTGCCGGAGTAAATCCGTATTTGGTTTATTTTTTCTTCCCAGCCGTCGCCCTTTAGCGTATCCCTGACTTTAAGAACTCCCCCTGTAAGCTTCATGTGGGTAAGGCGGTTTCCTTGCTCGTCCCTTGATATTTTAAATATTTTGGCGCCAAATTCGCTGCCATAGCAAGGCGGTATGGTGTATTTTTCAATCCCCTGCAAAAGCTCTTTTACGCCTTCCAGCTTCAAAGCAGAGCCAAAAAAGCATGGAAATACCCTTTGATTTTTAATGGCGGCTTGAATTTGCTCGGTTTTAACATTTCCGGCTTCAAGATAGCTTTCCATTATAGCTTCGTCGCACATGGAAAGCTGCTCGAAAAAAGCTTCCATATCAGCTTGTCCGAAGTCTATGCATTTATCGCCAAGCTTTTGCGTTATTTCTTTTAAAAGCCGCTTTTTGTCGGATGCAATATGGTCCATTTTATTTATAAATAAAAAAACAGGTATTTCATATATTTCAAGCAGCTTCCACAGGGTTTCGGTATGACTTTGCACACCGTCTGCGCCATTTATCACTAAAATGGCATAATCTAAAACCTGCAAGGTCCTTTCCATCTCGGCCGAAAAATCCACATGCCCCGGGGTGTCCAGCAAGGTTATTTGGGTATTCCCCGTTTCAAATACGGCTTGCTTGGAAAATATGGTAATTCCCCTTGCTTTTTCAAGCTCGAAGGTGTCCAAATAAGCGTCTTTATTATCCACCCTGCCTAATTTATCAATTTTTCCGCTCAAATAAAGAAGGCTCTCCGACAAAGTAGTTTTGCCGGCATCAACATGAGCCAATATTCCAAGAACTATTTTTTCCATATATATTTCAAATCCTTCTGCGAATTATGTTCGTTCTGCGAATTATGTTGCGTTTCGTAACATTTATTATGATACCACATTGCTTGTAATTAATCAATGCTGATGGGTCGGCAATAATTGAATAATTGAAAATTATGTGATATTATGTAATAAAATTTATGTTAAAAAACGCGGTGGCTTTATGAGGCTGTTTGTTGCCATTAATTTTTCGGAAAGTTTTAAGGCGCATCTTATTAAACTGCAAAGTCGGCTTAAAGAAAATGCAAGCGCCGGCAATTTTTCCCTGCCCGAAAATCTGCATTTGACCATTGTCTTTCTTGGTGAGTGCAGTGCGCAGCAGGCGGCTTTTGCCAAAAGCGCGTTGGATGGGCTTTGCTTTGAGCCTTTTGACATAACGGTTGACCATGTTGGCCGTTTTCGGCAAAAGGGCGGCGATATATGGTGGGCGGGCGTGCAGGATGCCCCTGCCTTAAGCAAAGTAAGAGATGAACTGGCAGCAAACCTGACTGCCAAAGGCTTTTTAATTGAAAAGCGCAAATTCGCCCCTCATATTACCCTGGGGCGCAGGGTGATGACAGGCGTTGCGCCTTATAGCATTACGCCTTTTTGCGAAACCGTAAAAGCGGTAGAACTTATGAAATCCGAGCGAATTTTTGGTAAACTGACTTATACCGGTATTTTCACAAAAAAGCATAATTTTTAAAGTTTTGAAAAAAATGTTGCACAAATCTAACAGATGATATATAATGTTGATATTAGTCGAATTTATTAGAAAATTGGTTTAAAATGTAAAACATACACATATGAAGGAGGGCTAAGTCCTTATGCACAAGCTTGTTGGGTTATTCAGGGACATGAAGATAGGGTATAAGCTGTCTTTTGTAATATCGGGCCTTTTGGCGTTCCTGCTGATTTCACTGTCAACCATAACTTCGTTAATTTCTTCAAATTCCTTAAAGGAAAGAAGCACTGAATTGCTTTTAAACAAGGCGCAAGACGGGGCAACCATATTAAACGTAGAGGTTTCGGCTCTGATGCGTCTGGTTGAGGGAATAGCAAACGAGCCTCTTGTTCGCGAGTTTGACTGGCAGGTCCAAAGGTCTGTTTTGGAAGAGAAAAGGTCGTATTTTTCAAATATTAAAACCCTTGCCATTGTGGATGAAAATGGCAACTACCGAGATATAGACGGTGATGTGGCGCAGGTTGCCGACAGGGATTATTTTAAAAAGGCCATGGCCGGGCGGACAAATATTTCCGACCCGATTGCAAGCAGAATAAACGGAGAACAAATTATTGTGGTTGCCGTACCGCTTAAGGATTATGAAGGCACCGTCAGACAAATGCTTGTTGCCATGTTTGACGGTAACTTGATAAGCAATTATGCAAGGCAGGTTCAAGTCGGTGAAACAGGATATTCATATGTATTAAATTCCAACGGGGATTTAATTGCCCAAACAAAAAGTGCATCCGCAGAAGCCGCATCGGGGGCAACTGCAAATGCAGACGGTACCAGCGAAGCAACCGCAAACGTGGACGCTACCACATCCGCTACTGCAAATGGCGACAACGTAAATGAGATTGAATTTTTCCAGTCCTATTTGGACAAAATGAAACAGGGTATATCAGGCAGCGGGGAATATACATACGAAGGCGATGCAAAGTATATGGCCTTTGCGCCGGTGCATGCAACGTCCTGGACGGTTGTTGTTACGATTTCCGAGGACGAAGTCCTGCGGCCCGTCAGAATTCTTTGGAGGTTTGCAATTGCTCTTTTGATTGCCGCAATTTTAATCGGGGTGCTTGTTTCAATTTTAATAAGTTCATTGCTTATAAGAAAGCCTATAAACAAGCTTATGCAGGCGGCTGAAGTTATTGCCACGGGCGACATTGCCGTTATGCTGGATATAAAAAGCAATGACGAGCTTGGAATTTTAGGAAAGGCATTGCTGGATATTATAGATTCAATAAAGCAGCAATCGCTGGTTTGTGCAAAAATTGCAAAAGGTAATTTGGACATTGAAGTCAGACCCAGATCTGAACGAGATATTATAAACAACAGCTTGAAGGAAATTGTGGATACTTTAAAAAGCTTGATTGATGAAAGCTCTAATTTAATTTATGCCGCGGCAACGGGCAATCTTAAAGTACGCGGAGATGCGGAAAAGTTCAATGGAGGGTATAGAGAAATCATCGGAGGGTTTAATCAAACCTTGGATGCTGTTATAGACCCGCTTAAAGCGGCTCAAAACCAGCTTGAAAAAATTGCGGCAGGCGAGCAGCCCGAGTTTATCGACGAATCAAAGTACAGCGGTGATTTCAAAGAAATTATTGTTGATTTAAATAGAGTCAGAGAGGCAATAGTGAATCTTTTGAACGACTCTGTTATGCTTGCAGACGCCGCCGAAGCCGGACATCTTTCCGTTAGAGCAGACATAGACAAGCACCAAGGCGCTTACAAGAGGATTATTCAAAGCGTCAACCAAACCTTGGATTTTGTGGCTGCTCCTTTTAGCGAAGCCTCGGCGGTGCTTGAGGAATTTTCCAAAGGAAACCTTGATGTCAAAATGGCAGGAGATTATAAAGGCGACTTTGCAATAATCGGAGATTCTTTAAACAGCACCATCGACGCCCTAAGGGCGATTATTAAGGAAATATCCAATGTTCTCTCAAATGCGTCCGACGGAAAGCTAAGTGCAAAGATAACCGGCAACTATTTGGGAGAGTTTAATAAAATTAAATTAGCGTTAAACAGCACATTAGAGTCATTTGGCAGGATGATTTCTGAAATTAACAATGCGGCGGAGCAGGTTTCCACAGGTGCCAATCAGGTTTCGTCCACAAGCATATCGTTATCGAAAGGCTCTTTCGAGCAAGCAAGCTCCGTTGACGAGCTTAATGCCTCTATTTCTGAAATCGCACTTCAGACCGAAAGCACCAATGCCAGCGCCGCAAAGGCGAATGAATTGTCAATGGGAGTTAAGGAAAGTGCCGTCAGAGGCAATGAACAAATGCAGAAAATGCTAAATGCAATGCAGGAAATTGACGAGGCCTCTGCAAACATTTCAAAAATAATCAAGGTTATAGACAATATTGCATCACAAACCAACATCCTTGCTTTAAATGCGGGCGTTGAAGCGGCAAGGGCGGGCCAAGACAGCAAGGGCTTTACCGTTATTGCAGGCGAAGTCCGTGCTTTGGCGGAAAAGACCGCAAGTGCCGCAAAGGAAACGTCAGCGCTTATTTTGAGTACCATTGAAAAAGTGTCGGAAGGTAAAAAACTTTCCAAGTCCGCTTCCGATTCCTTGGCAGATATGGTAAAAGGCATTGAAAATGTTGCGGAGCTGATGAGCTCGATTGCCACTGCGGCGCAGGAGCAAAGTATAGGAATAAGCCATATAAAAAAGGGAATAGACCAGGTTTCAAAGGTAGTATCTTCAAACTCTTCGGTGTCGGAGGAAGCCGCTGCAGTCAGCGAGGAGCTTAACCAGCAAGCGCATATTTTAAAAGAAATGGTTGCAAGATTCGAGCTATAGAAAAGATGCCGCCGGCAACACGGCGGCTGTGTTTTCATAATATAATTTTCTCCTTCATATACTGGTAAAAAAGGTATAGGAGAATGTATATGAAAATTGTGGTTATAAAGGGTAAAATAATTTTACTTGCGGCTATTGTTGCAGCTTTAGCGGCTGTGGCAGTAAAAGTGTCAGTTCCGGCTGCTACAAAGCCTGTGCGGGATTTGCCGATTTACAGCGTGGACAGGTCGGATAATGTGATAAGCATAACCTTTGATTGTGCGTGGAATGATGATGATATTGATGATATTATTAAAATTTTGGCGGAAAATAGCTGCCCAAGCACTTTTTTTGTGGTGGGAGATTGGGCAGAAAAATATCCCGATGCGGTTAAAAAACTGTCACAAGCAGGTCATGAAATAGCCAATCATTCATATAACCACAAGCTTTATTCAAAGCTATCCAAAGCAGAAATGATAGCCGACATGGACAGGTGCGACAATGTTATAGAAAGCCTGACAGGAAAGAAAACCAATCTATTTCGGCCCCCCTCGGGAGATTATAACAGCACAGTGGTTAAAGCCTGTAGGGAAACAGGGCGCTTTGCAATACAGTGGGATGTGGATAGCTTGGATTGGAAGAAACTTACAACCGATGAAATTGTTGAAAGAGTTGTTTCAAAAACAAAAAGCGGGTCTATAGTTTTGCTTCACAATGGTACGCCAAACACCGCCCAGGCGTTGAAAATAATACTTCCTGCACTTTCCCAAAAGGGCTTTAAGTTTGCCAAGGTGTCGGATATCATATACAAAGAAGGATATGTCATAGACCATGCCGGAAGGCAGATTTTGGCACAATAGCTTGCCGCAGGGGCGGATTGGAGTATTGACAACAGCATAAAACTTGGTTAAAATAGTGTTATCATGTGAAAAAATGCGTTTTAGGATACCAAAGAAGGAGTGTCATAGCCAAATGGAAGAAAATATTTCTAATTTTATACACGATATTATTGACAAGGACTTGGAAACAGGCAAGGTAAAGCACGTTCATACCCGTTTTCCTCCGGAGCCAAATGGGTATTTGCATATTGGAAGCGCAAAGGCAATTTGGATAAATTACACCACCGCCAAAAAATATGGCGGAAAATTTAATTTAAGGTATGACGATACCAATCCCTTAAAAGAGGATGAAGAATACGTACTTGCCATTGAAGAAGATTTAAGATGGCTTGGCGCAGAGCCTGACGGCGGCATATTCTATGGCTCTGATTATTTTGATAAGTGCTATGAATTTGCAGAAAAGCTGATTAAAGACGGAAAGGCTTTTGTTTGCGACCTTTCCCAAGAAGAAATATCGAAATACAGAGGAACCCTAACCCAAGGCGGCACCGAAAGCCCATACAGAAACCGAAGCGTTGAAGAAAACCTTGACCTTTTCAGGCGTATGAAGGCAGGAGAGTTTCCGGACGGTGCAAAAACCTTAAGGGCTAAAATTGACATGGACTCTCCAAACATGAACATGCGGGACCCTGTTATATACAGGATTATCCACGCAGAGCATCACAGGCAGGGCAATAAATGGTGCATATATCCAATGTATGATTTTGCTCATCCCATACAGGATGCTCTGGAAGGTATCTCTCATTCGCTATGCTCCATTGAATTTGAAAACCACAGGCCTTTATATGATTGGGTGCTTGAAAACTTGGGCTTTAAAGACAGGCCTTACCAATATGAATTCGCAAGGCTTAATATGACCTATACGGTTATGAGCAAGCGATATTTGCGAAAGCTTGTGGAAACGAAGAAGGTTGACGGTTGGGACGACCCACGCATGCCCACTTTGTCTGGGCTTCGCAGAAGGGGCTATACGCCGACAGCTATATTCAATTTTATAGAAAAAAGCGGTGTGTCAAAGAATTATAGCATAGCTGACATTCGCTTTTTGGAATATTGCATTTGTGAGGAGCTTAACGAAACCGCCCTGCGTCGCATAGCTGTTATCGAGCCTTTAAAAGTAACCATAACAAACTATCCGGAAGATAAAATCGAATATTTCGAAACATCCAACCATCCTAAAAATCCCGAGTTTGGCAAAAGAAGCATTCCGTTTTCAAGGAACATATATATTGAAAAATCGGATTTTATGGTGGAGCCAATCCCCGGGTTTAAGCGTCTGTCCCCCGGCAGGGAAGTTCGCCTGATGAGCGCCTATATTATAAAATGCAACGAGGTTATATATGACGAAAACGGCAATGTGAAAGAGCTTTTATGTACAGCAGACCTTGAGGCAAAAAACAACAAGCCGGCAGACGGGCGAAAGGTTAAAGGCACTATTCATTGGCTTTCCGAGCATAACACGGTTGATATGGAAGTTCGAGAATACAACCCTATCTTTAACAAGGAAAATGTTTCAACTCTTTTGGAGGATGACAATTTCGAAGAGTTTTTAAGCGACGATTCACTTGTGATTTACAAAAACTGCAAACTGGAAAAATTGCTGGAAAATGCGAAGGCTGGCGAAAGATTTCAATTTGTTCGTATGGGATATTATACAAAAGACAGCAAATATGACGGAGTGTTCAACCAAATAGCTCCGCTAAAGTCCAGCTTTAAACCGGAATAATATACAAAAGATAAAAACCGTCTTAAAAAGGCGGTTTTTTATCTTACTCACCAGTCGAAAACTGTCGATATTATCCAATGCAATATTATTGACACCAGCCCATAATATTGTTACAATTAAATATATAAAAAGATGGGGTGTTGCAATGGCTTATTTTCGAGAAGTTAAAAGAAAAAAGAAAAGTTATGGCATATTTATTGGGATTATAACTGTTTTGCTTATACCTTTAAGTTTTTTACTTTATGTGAAAATATCCTATGCAGATAAAATTTACAGCGGGGTTTATGTGGGGCAAATCAGTATTGGGGGGCTTACAAAGCAGGAAGCTGCGGCGCTTTTGTCAAAAGAATATGAAAACTTGGTTAAAAATAGCGATATGAATGTGGTATATGGCAACAAAAGCCATTCGCTGAATATAAAGGAAAACGCCAAGCCTGATTTTGATTCGACCGCGCAGGAAGCCTTTGATACAGGCCGAAAGGGAGCTTTTTTCAAAAACTTTGCCGTTTCACTTGGCAATAAGACCAGCTTGCCTGTTAAAGCGCAGTATGATACGGAAAACATTAAAAATATGATAAGTGATTTTGCAAACGCCATCGAACAGGAGCAAAACATAATCACCTTTGTCGAGGAGCAAAGCAAGGTCAGGGTTGATCTGTTAAAAGGAGTTATAGCAGATGTTGACTCTACCTTAAAGGCTGTGACGGACAGCTTTTCATCCCTGCAAATAAATGATATAAAGCTGATAACAAAAAGCATTGAAGACAGCGGCGAGAGCATTGTGGAGCTGCTTTATGAAAAATTAAACCGCAAACCCTCCGATGCAACTTTTAAGGTTATTGACAATGAAGTTATTGTTAACGAAGGCAAAAAAGGAGCAAGAGTATCCAAAGAAGCGATAAGGGAAAAAATTTCCGCGGGCAAAAAAACCTTCGAGATGGATGTGGAAATCATTGAGCCTAATGTTTCAAAAGATTATCTTGAAAGCATTATTTTCAAAGATGTACTGGGCTCGTATTCCACAAGATTTTCCCTTTCAAACCCAGGCAGGGCTAATAATATAAAGCTGGCTGCCCAATCCATAAACAATACTGTTATCGCACCGGGCGAGGATTTTTCCTTCAACAAAGTGGTAGGTCAGCGAACCTATGCCAATGGCTATGCGGACGCAAATGTTTACATAGGCGGAAAAATCGAGCAAGGTGTTGGCGGCGGAATTTGCCAGGTTTCGTCAACCTTATACTCTGCACAGCTTTTGGCGGATTTGGAAACAGTAAAACGCCATAACCATATGTTTACCGTGTCCTACCTGCCTTTGGGGCAGGACGCAACGGTTGCTTGGAATTCTGTGGACTATGTATTTAAAAACAGCACAGAATATCCGATAAAAATAAAGGCAACCGTTTCAAACGACGTTCACCATATTCAAATACTGGGAACAAAAATGGACTCCGGGCGCATGGTAAAAATTGTAAATCAAACCATATCCACAACACCGGCAAGGGAAAGAGTTGAATACTCCAATAAGTTAAAGCCGGGAGAGGTGGTTGTTGTGCAAAGCGGGCAAAACGGTGCGGTTGTAGATACTTATAAGGTTTATTATAACAATGGTGTCGAAGAAAAGAGGCAGTTTTTACACAGAAGCGTCTATAACGTTATGGATAGGATTATCCAAAGAGGACCTGTGAACACTTCTTTGGAAGAGGAAGATGCCATAGAGGAAGAAGAGGCAGGCATAGAAGATTTTAACCCGGAAGATGTGCCGGCTTCGCAAGCTCCCACCCCATCAAAAGAGCCGAAAGAAACCCCAAAAACCACTCCCGAAGATGAGCCTGTCGCACAGGAGTATCTGTCCGAATACGGTATATAGTATAAATAAAAAGAGGTTGTATTTGAAGCAATACAACCTCTTTTTTGGTGTTATAATAATGTTGCCATTAAAGTTTCCGCAGATTTGGGCGATAAGTATCCAAGCGGTATATCGAAAACGGTTTTTGCGCCTTTTGCGCCTTCCATATACAGCCTATACGTTGCTCTTGCATATGCAACCAACACACTTGCTGTAAACTCCGGGTTGCTGTCGAGCTTTATTGAAAACTCCATAAGTTGTTTGTTTTCCCCGTTGTTTCCGGTTTTGCCGCTGTGGATAACAAAGCCGCCGTGGGGAATCTTTGAATGGTTTTTCTTTAGCTCTTCTGCTGTTATAAAATGTACCTGTGTATCATAATCTGCAAAATAATTTGGCATTTCTTTGATTTCCTTTTCGATTCGGGCTTTGTCGGCGCCTTCTGCGGCAACTACAAAGCATTCCCTAAAATGCTTGTCTCTTGTGGTAAGGTCAGCGCCTTCTCCTGCCCTAACCTTATCCATGGCACTTTCGTTGGGGATGGTGTATTGTTTTCCGTCCAGCACACCTTCAACCCTGCGAATTGCGTCAGAGTGTCCCTGGCTTACTCCTTTGCCCCAAAATGTGCTTCCGCTGCCGCTAACCAAAACAGATTCAAACAAAAGGCGTTGCATGGAAAATAGCCCGGGGTCCCAGCCAACGGAAATAAGGCCCACCTTTCCGGATTTTTTTGCTATTTCATCAACGTTTGCAAAATGCTCAGGAATTTTTGCGTGGGTGTCGAAGCTGTCCACAATGTTAAAATGCTCTACAAGCTCGGGTGATTGCTTTGGCAGGTCCGTTGCAGAGCCGCCGCACAAAATCATAACATCTATCTCATCAAAAAAGCTGTTTATCGTGTCCATTGAATAAACAGATGTATTCAAAGCAGTTTCGATTGTCTTTGGGTCTCGCCTTGTAAAAATGCCTTTAAGCTCCATGTCGGGGTTTAGAGAAACTGCATACTCAACTCCCCTGCCCAGATTGCCGTATCCGGCAATTGCTATTTTTATCTTTCGCATAATAAAACTCCTTCCAAAGGTTTGGTTTATAAAAATATTATAGCAAAAAACGAAACGGAAATAAAGAAAAATTTTTTATTACAAAAAACAAAGCCCGAACAAGGGCTTTGTTTTGTAGGATTATAGGGAAAATTCCATAATTTTTGCTGTTCTTTCAATAAATTCGTTTACTTCGTCGCTTGATAGCATACCGTTTGACAAGCGAGCAATATCATATATTTGTTTGCATAAAAGCTCTTGCTTTTCGCCCTCAAGCTCAGAAAGCCTTTTTATTACCTTGCTTTGGGAATTTAGCACCAGTGTAAAAATATCCGGAAGCTTTGCCTGCCCAAACATTCGTCCAATGTCGCTCATTCTTCTGATTTGTTCTTCTTGAACGATTATTGCAGGAATGTCTGTTTTAAGCGGCGAGGTTGTAATTTTTAAATCATCCTTGCCCAAAGCTTTTTTAAAGATTTGGGTATATGTTTCATCATCGGCGGTTTGCTCGGGCATAGAGTCTATTCGTGTAAACTTCCATCCCTCTTTGGACTCGAGGAAGCTTATAAAATGAACGTCTATGATATGAGGCATTATCAAGGCCTTTTTGCCTTCCTCTTTTATCATTTTTATATACTGGGCCTGATGGTCCTCGCTTGTTACATAAGTTATTTTATTGTCGTTTTCTTTTGCAAAATCAACCAAGGAAATATATTCCCCGTCAGTGGTTTTTGCCTGCATTACCGGCTTTAACTTTTCATAGAATTTTTCATCCTGCATGCAGCCATATTCAATAAAAGGGGCAATGTCTGTCCAATATTTATCATAATCGTCTTTGTTGTTTTTGTGAAGAGAAACAAGCCTGTCTGCCACCTTTCGGGTTATATGGCTTGCTATTTTTGAAACTGTCCCGTCGTTTTGCAATGCGCTTCTTGAAACATTCAAAGGAATATCGGGACAGTCAATTATACCTTTTAGAAGCATTAAAAACTCAGGTATAACTTCTTTTATATTGTCGGCCACATAAACTTGATTGTTGTATAGCATTATTTTCCCTTGAGCCGATTCGAACTCGTGAGTCAGCTTTGGAAAATACAAAATACCTTTCAAGCGGAAAGGATATTCCACATTAAGATGCACCCAAAACAGCGGGTCGTTAAAGTCGCTAAAGTTTTTATGATAAAATTCAATATAATCCTTGCTGTCGCATTCCGACGGGGCAACTGTCCATAAAGGCTCTGTGTCGTTGACGCATTTATCTTCGTTGTCCAGGTATATTTCGTATGGAAGATAGCCGCAATATTTAAGCAGTATGGAGCGAAGTCTCTCTTTAAGCAGAAAGTCCTTGTTGTCTTCGCTTATGTGAAGGGTAATCTTTGTACCCCTGTTTGCCTTTTTGCTTTCACTCAAGGTATATTCGATTCCGCCGTCCGAGGTCCAAAGCACAGCCGGCTCGTCCTTGTAAGACTTTGTTTCAAGCTCTACCTTGTCCGCTACCATAAAGGCGGAGTAAAAGCCCAGGCCAAAGTGACCTATAATTTGATTTTCTTCTTTATCATCCTTGTATTTTTGGATAAACTCCTCGGCACCTGAAAAGGCAATTTGGGTGATGTATCTTTCCACTTCGTCCCGAGTCATGCCTATTCCGTTGTCGATGATGGTAATGGTTTTGCTTTCACTGTCGCATATGACATCTATGCGAGGAGTTTCTTCAAAAGATGCCTCGCCAAGAGAGCTTAGTTTTTTAAGCTTTGTTATAGCATCGCCGGCGTTTACAACAAGCTCTCGAAGGAAAATATCCTTATCCGAATAAAGCCATTTTTTAATAATAGGAAAAATGTTTTGAGTGTTTACCTTGATAGTTCCTTTATAGCTCATTTAAAACCCTCCCGAAGTATTTTTAGTTGAAATATTAAGGATTCCAGCGGTATTTTTCAAGGTCCACCCTATAGCTTTCGTCCACAAAAACCCCTTCGTTTTCGAGCAAGGATTTTTGAGCGTCGGCGCCGCCGAATCCAAAGCTTTTGCTAAGGTTGCCAAACCTGTCCACAACCCTGTGGCAGGGCACAACCCCTTCATACGGGTTTTGGTGAAGTGCCCATCCCACCTGCCTTGCAGCCCTTGGTATGCCGCACATTGTGGCAATTTGGCCGTATGTAGCAACCTTCCCCTCCGGAATTTTAGAAACGGTTTCATAAACCTTTTCAAAAAAGTTCATATTTAAACTCCTTGTCAAAAGTGAAAGCACCTCCAAAGGCAGAAATTTAGACCTTGGCGATGCTAATGTTTGTTATTTTATCCAAGACATCATTTTGCGAAGCTCTTTTCCCACTTTTTCAACCTGGTGTTCGCTTTCTATACGACGCATCGCAAGGAAGTGCGGGCGGTTGGCTTGATTTTCTGCAATCCATTTTCGTGCGAATGTTCCGTCTTGAATTTCAGATAGGATTTTCTTCATTTCTTTCTTGGTTTCTTCTGTAATAATGCGTTTTCCTGTTATATAGTCGCCGAATTCCGCGGTATCGCTGATTGAATATCTCATCATGCTAAGCCCGCCTTGGACCACAAGGTCTATGATAAGCTTCATCTCGTGAACACATTCAAAGTATGCGCTCTCCGGCTGGTATCCTGCCTCTACAAGGGTTTCAAAACCGCATTTCATAAGGGCTGTAACGCCGCCGCAAAGAACTGCTTGCTCGCCAAAAAGGTCGGTTTCTGTTTCTTCTTTAAACGTAGTTTCCAAAATACCTGCCCTTGCACCGCCAATTCCGGCTGCCCACGCCAGGGCATAATCTTTTGCTTTTCCAGATGCATCCTGATAAACAGCTATAAGGCATGGAACGCCTTTTCCTTCAAGGTACTGGCTTCTTACCGTGTGCCCGGGGCCTTTTGGCGCAATCATGATTACATCCACATCGGGTGACGGTTTTATTTGATTAAAATGAATGTTAAAGCCATGGGCAAACGCCAAAACCTTGCCGGGCTTCATATGCTTGTCAATGCTTTCATAATAAACCATTGCCTGTTTTTCGTCGGGAATAAGTATCATAATTACATCACAGTTTTTTGCAGCTTCCTCGACAGTGGCAACCTTAAGCCCTGCCTGCTTTGCCACATCCCATGATTTGCTCCCTTCATACAGGCCAATCGTAACATCGGCGCCGCTGTCCGAAAGGTTAAGCGCATGAGCGTGTCCCTGGCTTCCATAGCCTATGACAGCAATTTTCTTGTCCTTTAGCAAAGTGAAATCACAGTCTTTCTCATAATACATTTTTGCCATTTTAATATACCTCCAATTAATCTTACTTATTAATATAATTTGTACCTCTTTGTAAGGAAACCAATCCGGTCTTTACCAGCTCTTTAATGCCATAGGGTGCGAGCAAGTCTAAAATAGCCTTTTGCTTCTCCGTTGTACCCGTCATTTCAACTGTAAGGGTTTCGTGGGAAACGTCAATAATTTTTGCCCTGAAAATGTCCACGATTTGCAAAATTTCGGAGCGCTGCTCCGCAGGAGCATTCACCTTTATAAGGGCAAGCTCTCGGCTGACGGTTTCAGACTCGTCCAAACGCTTGATTTTTATAACATCTATTAGCTTGTTAAGCTGTTTTGAAACCTGCTCCACAATGTATTCGTCCCCATCTACGACAATGGTCATTCTGGAGACTGACTCATCCTCCGTAGGCCCTACAGCCAAGCTGTCAATATTAAAGCCGCGCCTGCTAAAAAGACCTGAAATGCGGCTTAGTACACCTGCCTTGTTTTCCGTAAGAACGGACAGTATATGCTTTGCCATAATATCCCTCCTTTTATAAAGTGCCTTCTTCGCTATCAACAATTATTTCAAGCAGATATGGCCTGTCTTTATCTTCCAGCATTTTTGCTATGGCGCCTTCAAGCTGTGAATTTGTGCTGACTTTGCCTGCTTCTATGCCAAAAGCATCGGCAAGCCTTACAAAATCAGGGCTGCCGTCTAAGTGAACTGAAAAATAATTGGAATTAAACCCTTTTTTCTGCAGCTCCCGTACCATTCCCAGCCTTGAATTATTAAAGACCATTATTTTAACGGGAATATCCCATTGCTTGATGGTGGCAAGCTCGCCAAAGGACATTTGAAAGCTTCCGTCACCCGCTACAACCACAACTGTTTTATCAGGCTTTGCAACCTTTGCGCCAATGGCGGCGGGAAGCCCAAAGCCCATTGTGCCAAGACCGCCGGATGTAATAAAGCCGCCGTCTGTGGAAGGCTTGTAGTGGTTTGCCGCCCAAATCTGGTGCTGACCAACCTCGGTGGCAACTATCGCCTCCCCGCCTGTAAGCTTTGTAAGCATATTCATTGCAAGCCGTGGGTTTACCGTGGTTTCTTTGTCGGTATAGGGGAGTTTTTTGTCCCTATATTGGGCAAGGTGTTCTACCCATTTTTTGTTCCCTTCAATATCACAGTCTATATCCTTTTCCATGATTTGTTCCAATATAACCTTAATATCGCCAACCACCGGTATGTGCGTTCCAACATTTTTGCCGATTTCGGCAGGGTCAATGTCAATATGGATAAGGGTTACCTCTGGGTTTTGGGAATGTACCGTGGTATATGCCCTATCGCCCAGCCTTGCGCCGATAACAAGAATTAAATCGCTCTTTTTAACGGCAATGTTTGCAGAGCTTACTCCGTGGGTCCCTATCATGCCCATAAGCATGTTTTCGCAGCCGCTGGTGTGGCTTATCCCCATGAGCGTGGTGGCTACGGGAATGCTGTATTTGTGGACAAATTTTGCAAGGGTTTGGGCAGCACCTGCGCCGCCTACGCCACCGCCGGCTATTATAACGGGCGCTTTTGAGTCGGCGATTGCCTGCCTAACCTTTTTAATTTGAAGGTTGTGCCCTTTTATGGTAGGTCTATAACCCCTGATGTCAACACTTTTCGGATACTCAAACTCAAGCTCGGCTGTGGATACGTCAATGGGAATATCAATCAGCACAGGACCTTTTCGTCCGGTAGAAGCTATGTAAAAGGCTTCTTTTACGATTTTAGGAATCAAGGATGCGTCTTTGACCAAATAGTTGTGCTTGCAAAAGGGTGCCGAGGCACCTGTTATATCAACCTCTTGGAAAACATCTCTTCCAATCATGTTAGTTGCAACCTGCCCTGTTATTGCCACAATTGGGGTAGAATCGTAATAAGCATTGGCAATACCTGTCAGCAAATTAGTTGCTCCGGGACCGGAGGTGGCCATGCAAACGCCCACTTTTCCCGAAGCCCTGGCATAGCCGCTGGCCTCATGGGCCGCAGCCTGCTCGCCCCGTGGGAGAATGTGGCGAATGCTGCTTCGGCTAAGCTCGTCATAGATAGGTGCGTTGGCGGCACCGGGATAACCAAATATAACCTCGACGCCTTCATTTTCAAGCATTTTTATTAAAGCTTTTGCACCTGTCATAATCATATGGACTCACCTACTTAACCTTTTCTGAATATTTTAACACTTTTTTGTATATTTGTAAACATTAATTTTGAATATATTTTTAAATTTGGGGAAAACATAAAGATACATCAATAATTAGCATTAAAACATATCAAATAGGAGGATTTTTTAATATGCAAAGAGTCACAGCTATTTTTGCATCTCACGAAGATGCTGTCAGAGCAGCGCAAAGAGTTAAAGAGGAAGGTTTAAGGTCAAGTGATATATCTATCGTTACAAATGAAAAAACAAATGATACATCCAACGACCAGATTTCCAGGGGAACAATCAGCGGCGGTGTTTTAGGCGGTGCGGCAGGGCTTTTGCTGGGGCTTGGCACAATAGCCATACCCGGACTGGGCATGATAGCGGCGGCAGGACCTATTGCAGGACTTTTAAGCGGTGCAATAACCGGCGGCATAGTGGGTGCTTTGGTTGACCTTGGAATCCCACAGGAAAAAAGTGAGGAATACGAGCAGGACATCAAAGAAGGCAACACCCTTTGGTCAATGGAAGTAGAGGAAGAGCATGCCGAAAGCGTTCGCCAAATCCTTCGCGAATGCGGGGCACATAAATTTTAAGCATAAAAATCCGCCTCTCGGGCGGATTTTTGCTTTGCATGGATATATTGTAATTGCTTTTAACTTGTGATATTATTAAATAAAAATACCAAAGTAACAAAGGTGATGGCTATGGAGAATTTTATGTATTGTA
>JAQVDK010000103.1 GCA_028697835.1 Eubacteriales bacterium
GTGAACTTTTAACCAACTACGTCACCTTTGATTATTTGTGGTTTGACGGTTGCGGCTCAGAAAATCATAAATATGATGAGGTAAGGATAATAAAGGCAATTAGGGATTTGCAGCCAAATATACTAATATTCAATATGTGGGACCCGGACACAAGATGGGTAGGGAGCGAGGCGGGCTATGCACACTTGCCGAGTATTGATTATGTGGATGCTTTGAGTTTTTCCGTTCAAACCGATAGAAAAGACAGCGTAGGAGAAATGAGATTTCTTCCTGTTGAATGTGATTTTAGAATGAGAAGGCATAATTGGTTTTATAGCGACAGCGACGAGCCCACCGTCAAAACACTTGACAAGCTGATGGGGATTTACTACTACAGCGTCGGCAGAGGTGCAAATATGCTAATTAATATTGGCCCCGACAGACGAGGCTTGCTTCCAAAGAAAGATTCCCAAAGGCTTTTAGAGTGTAGAAGAGAAGTTAAAAGAAGGGTTTCAAGCCCCATACAGCGTAATACAAGTATAAACGATAACACATATACTTTGGAATTTGACCTGCAGCTTATAAGCCATGTTGTGTTGGAAGAAGACTTATCCCGCGGCGGAGTAATAAAAAGTTTTGTTATTAAAGCCTATCCATATAATTATGGCGAGCCTATTACGGTATATCATGGCACAAGTGTATTTGCAGTTTTCCGCCATTTTACACCAACAAAATTGATATTGTTATAAACGGTGAAGAAATGGTAAAGATAAGTAAAATATCAGCTTATATGGTTTCTAACGCAGTGTAAAATAAGGATTTTAAAAAAATCAGTAAAATCAAGGCTTCTAAAGGCTTTGGTACGAGTCCCCACAAGAGGCATCGTCTTAGTTTCGGGCAATAAAAACCGCCCATAACAATTACTATGAGCGAAATAAGCGGACGGTGTCCGTGGTGCGGGCGAAGGGATTTGAACCCCCACGGTTGCCCACTAGATCCTGGGTCTAGCGCGTCTGCCAATTCCGCCACGCCCGCATTTTTCATATACCTTTGTGCAGCATAACTTCCACATAAATATATTAACAATTATTAATATCAATGTCAATATATTGTGAAAGTTTTCTTTAAAAATTTTATTAAAAACTTTTTTACAATCATCCCTGCAATCCAATTAGTTTTTCTGTAAAATAATTGCTTCTTTAAACAGCAAACCCGCCATCGGTGCTGATTACCTGCCCCGTAACATAGCCCGAGCCCTCTCCGGCTAAAAACAGGGCGCAATTTGCCACATCCTCCGGCACACCTATTCTGCAGGCGGGTATTTCGTTTTTCAAAGAGTTTATCTCCTCGTCCGAGAACCCGCAAATCATGGAGGTGTCAATAATCCCCGGCGCTATGCAGTTCACCGTGATGCCCGACGGCGCCACCTCCTTTGCAAGAGCCTTTGTAAGCCCGATAACCCCCGCCTTTGCCGCAGAATAATGCACCTCGCATGACGCTCCCGAAACACCCCATACCGAGGAAACATTTATAATCCGCCCGTATTTTTTCCTTATCATATAAGGGAGAAACGCCTGGGAGCAATTGAAAACACCTTTCAAATTTATGTTAATCATATTGTCCCATTCATCCTCCGTTATATCGGTAAAAAGCTTGCATTGGGCAATTCCGGCGTTATTTACCAGTACATCTATCGAGCCGAATGTATCAATGCAAAACCTGGCCATATCAAAAACTTCCTGCCTTTTGGCAACGTCCGCCTTAAATGCAGCCACAAAGCCTCCTTCCTGCTTCAGCTTATCCGCAAGGGCAAGCGCCGCCTCGCAGGATTTGTTATAGTTTATCAAGACATTGTACCCCGCCCTTGCAAAAGCCAAAGAGCAGGCTTTCCCTATGCCCTGTGCCCCTCCTGTTACAACCACGGTTTTCTTCATAAACATATGCCCCCTTTTAGATAAATATATTATAGCAATTTAAAAAGGTATATTCAACAAATTTTTGAAAACATTAGCAATCCGAAGAAAAACCGAGAAAACCGGATATAAATCAAAATATACGAGGATATATGGTGAATTTACGAATTGATAAATAGTGGGAAATTAGTTAATATATTATTAGCTGTTAGCACTCAGAGCAGTCGAGTGCTAACAAAATTTCATAAGGAGGTTAATTAATATATGAAAATTAAACCACTTGCAGACAGAGTTGTCATCAAAATGCTTGAAAGCGAAGAAACTACCAAAAGCGGTATTGTTCTTGCAAGCAGTGCCAAGGAAAAACCCCAAGTTGCAGAGGTTGTAGCTGTAGGACCCGGCGGAATGGTTGACGGCAAGGAAGTAAAGATGGAAGTTGCCGTTGGCGACCATGTAATTATAAGCAAATATGCTGGCACAGAAGTCAAGCTTGATGATGAAGAATATACAATCCTTCGTCAAAGCGATATTTTAGCAAAGGTTGACAAATAATTTTTTTAAGGAGGAAAAGCAAATATGAGCAAGGAAATTCTATTCAGCGAAGACGCTCGCAAAGCTTTAGAGCGCGGCGTCAACAAACTTGCGGATACTGTTAAGATAACCCTTGGACCCAAGGGAAGAAATGTTGTTTTGGATAAAAAATTCGGTACACCCCTCATCACAAATGACGGTGTTACAATCGCCAAGGAAATCGAGCTTGAGGACCATTTTGAAAACATGGGCGCTCAGCTTGTAAAAGAAGTTGCAACAAAGACCAACGACGTGGCAGGCGACGGTACTACAACCGCTACCCTTTTGGCACAAGCCTTAATTCGCGAAGGTCTTAAAAACGTTGCAGCCGGTGCAAACCCCATGATTTTAAAGCGTGGTATTGCAAAAGCTGTGGATGTTGCTGTAGATGCCATTAAAACCAACAGCGAAAAAGTTAAAGGCAAAGAAGATATTGCCCGTGTTGCTTCCATTTCTGCGTCTGACGAAGCAATCGGAACACTTATTGCCGATGCAATGGAAAAGGTTTCAAACGATGGCGTTATTACTATCGAAGAAAGCAAAACCGCAGAAACATACAGCGAAGTTGTTGAAGGTATGCAGTTTGACAGAGGATACATTTCTCCATACATGGTTACCGACACAGAAAAAATGGAAGCTATCCTTGACGACCCATACATTTTGATTACAGATAAGAAGATTACAAACGTTCAAGAAGTTTTGCCAATCTTAGAGCAAATTGTTCAGCAGGGCAGACAGCTTTTAATTATTGCGGAGGATATCGAAGGCGAAGCGCTTGCTACAATCCTTGTTAACAAATTAAGAGGTACATTTACCTGCGTTGGCGTTAAAGCTCCCGGATTTGGCGACAGAAGAAAGGCAATGCTCGAGGATATTGCAATCCTTACAGGCGGCCAGGTTATCTCTTCCGACCTTGGTCTTGAGCTTAAAGAAACAACAATCGAGCAGCTCGGACGCGCCCGTCAGGTTAAAATTCAAAAAGAAAACACAATTATCGTTGACGGCAGCGGCGACGAAAAAGCAATCAAAGACAGAATTAACCAAATCAAAGTTCAAATTGACGAAACCACCTCTGATTTCGATAGAGAAAAGCTTCAAGAAAGGCTTGCCAAGCTTTCCGGCGGCGTAGCTGTTATTAAAGTAGGTGCGGCAACCGAAACAGAAATGAAAGAAAAGAAACTCAGAATCGAAGACGCTCTTGCGGCTACTCGCGCAGCAGTTGAAGAAGGCATTGTTGCCGGCGGCGGCACAGCATTTATAAATGCCATTTCTGCTGTAAAAGATGCTTTCGAAAAGTCGGAAGGCGACGAGAAAACAGGTATTCAAATCGTTTTGAAGGCTTTAGAAGAGCCTGTTAAGCAAATCGCTTCCAATGCCGGTCTTGAAGGCTCTGTAATTGTGGAAAAGGTTAAGTCAGCGGAAAAAGGCGTTGGATTTAACGCTCTTACAGAGGAATATGTTGATATGATTAGCTCAGGCATTGTTGACCCGACAAAGGTTACAAGAAGCGCGCTTCAAAATGCGGCAAGCATTGCTTCCATGGTTCTGACCACCGAAAGCATTGTTGCAGACAAACCGGAGCCACCGGCTGCAGCACCCGCAGGCGCACCGGGCGGAATGGACGGAATGTATTAATTAAATAATTTATAAAACAAAAGGCGTTGGCATGTTTAGCTTACGCCTTTTATGTATATAATTTTATATATAAAAAGGAGGGACATAAAATGTCAAAGATTTTTTTAGAAGCAGTAAAAAACAGACGTTCCTTTTATGCGTTAAGCGATGAAAAAATCGTACCGAAAGAGAGAATCGAGGAAATTTTAAGGGAAGCAATCCTTCATGTTCCGTCGCCTTTTAACTCCCAAAGCACAAGAATGGTTGTTTTGTTTGACGAGCACCACAAGAGGCTATGGGACATAACCTTGGAGATACTTCGGGGTATAACTTCACCCAACCAGTTTGAAAAAACCGAAAACAAGGTAACAAACGCCTTTAGGGCGGGGTATGGAACAGTACTTTTCTTTGAGGACCAAAATGTTGTGGAAGGCTTGGTCAAACAATTTCCTGACTATGCCGAAATCTTTCCTTCCTGGTCAATACAAGCAAATGCAATGCACCAGTTTGTTGTGTGGACAGCGCTGGAGGCGGAAGGCTTGGGTGCCAGCTTGCAGCACTACAACCCCCTTATAGACGAAGATGTGCGCAAAAACTGGTCCGTACCTGAAAATTGGAAGCTGATTGCACAAATGCCTTTCGGAAAGCCCCTCTCTTCCCCGGGCGAAAAAGAATTCTCAAGTGTTGATGAAAGGCTTAAAGTCTTTTAAAGGCTCCATGCTAATGTTGGTGTGTAAGATAAACAAAGCGCATTAGCCCCATTTTCAACCTGTGCCAAAATAATGTAAAGCCGGTATATAAGTTGACATCAACGGTTTTACAAAGTGTATCAACAACAAAATTAAGCCTCTCAAACACAACTCTTATGG
>JAQVDK010000025.1 GCA_028697835.1 Eubacteriales bacterium
AAAGTTATTTAAAAGGAGTGAAATACATTGGCTATAAAAAAGTATAAACCGACTACCCCTTCAAGGCGTTTTATGACGGTTCCTACTTTTGAAGAGATAGACAAGGTCGAGCCGGAAAAATCCCTGCTTGAGCCTTTAAAAAGCAAAGCCGGAAGGAACAATCTTGGCAGAATAACCGTTCGCCATCGCGGTGGCGGTACAAAAAGAAAATATAGAATCATTGACTTTAAAAGAGATAAAGACGGAATGGGTGCACAGGTTCTATCAATAGAATACGACCCGAACAGAAGTGCAAACATCGCCCTTGTTCAGTACGAGGACGGAGAAAAAAGATATATAATAGCTCCTGTGGGACTTAAAAAAGGCATGACCGTTATGTCGGGTCCACAGGCAGACATTGTTCCGGGCAACTGCCTTGAAATTAAAGACATTCCGGTTGGTACAATGCTTCACAATATCGAAATTTATCCCGGCAGAGGCGGGCAGCTTGTAAGAAGTGCGGGAAGCTCTGCACAGCTTATGGCAAAAGAAGGCGAATATTCGCAAATCCGCTTGCCTTCAGGAGAAGTTCGCATGATTAGAATGGAGTGCAAGGCGACAATCGGACAGGTCAGCAACCCCGAGCATGAGAACATTTCAATCGGTAAAGCAGGTAAGAAGCGTCATTTAGGATTCAGACCCACCGTTCGCGGTAGCGCCATGAACCCCAACGACCACCCCCACGGCGGTGGTGAAGGAAGGTCGCCTATCGGACGTCCGTCACCTGTTACACCTTGGGGTAAACCCACATTGGGTCTTAAAACAAGAAAGAGGAACAAACATTCCGATAAATTTATTGTAAAACGCAGAGGTCAGAAATAAGACTTTTTTGAAAGGAGGAACTATTTATGGGCCGTTCAGTTAAAAAAGGACCTTTCGTCAGCGAATCTCTAATTAAAAAGGTTATTGAGATGAATAAAAAAGGCGAAAAGAGAGTGCTTAAAACCTGGTCAAGAGCGTCCACGATATTTCCGGAAATGGTAGGGCACACTATTGCAGTCCACGACGGTAGAAAGCACGTTCCCGTATATATAACAGAAGACATGGTAGGTCACAAGCTTGGTGAATTTGCCCCCACAAGGATTTTCAGAGGGCATGCCGGCTCCAAGACTTCCGGTGTAAAATAAATCCTAACTGAAAGGAGGCACAGGCAATGGAAAACATTGCAGTAGCAAAATTAAGTCACGTAAGAATTTCACCCAGAAAAGTTAAAATTGTTATAGATTTAATCCGCAACAAGCCGGTTGGCACAGCTCTTGCTATTTTGAGGAACACACCCAAAGCCGCAAGCAGCATTGTTGAAAAGCTTTTGCTTTCAGCCATTGCAAATGCGGAAAACAATCACAACATGGATGTAGAATCGCTGTATGTTGCGGAAATTTACGCAAACCAGGGTCCGACAATGAAAAGAATCAGGCCCAGAGCTCAAGGCAGGGCGTACAGAATTTTTAAAAGAACCAGCCACATAACAATTGTGCTTAAGGAAAAAGATGCTGTCGCAGCAGCTACCGAAAAGGAAGAAAAAGCAAAGAAATCTAAAAAGGCTGCAACTAAAAAGGATGCTGCAAATAAAGCGGCTGACAGCAAGGCTGCTGAAACTAAAAAGGAAGCCAAGACAGAGGCTAAGGTAAAAACCAAAGCAGAAACAAAAAAAGAAGAAAAAACAGACACCAAAGAGGAAACTAAAGCAAAAAAGTCAGCAGCTCGTAAAAAAGCAGAACCTGAAGCAACTGCCACAGAAGCAGTGCAGGAATAGTTGCAGGTGAGGAGGTAGATTATGGGACAAAAGGTACATCCGAATGGATTTAGAGTTGGTATAATAAGAGATTGGGAATCTCGCTGGTTTGCGGAGGATAAGGATTTCGGCGACAGCATCATTGAGGACTATAAAATTCGAAAATTCTTGAAAAAGTCTTTGTATCAGGCGGGAGTTGCCAAAATAGAAATCGAGAAAAAAGCAAACAGAGTTAGAATATTCATACACGCAGCAAAGCCCGGAATCATCATTGGTAAGGGCGGTGCGGAGATTGACAAGCTTAAAAACGAAGTTCAAAAGCTAATCGGCAAAGAGGTTATTTTAAACATTGTCGAAGTTAAAAATGCAGACTTTAATGCACAGCTTGTTGCTGAAAACATTGCATCTCAGCTTGAGCGCCGTATATCCTTCAGGCGTGCAATGAAAAGCTCAATGGCAAGAACCATGAGAGCGGGCGCTAAGGGTATTAAAACTTCTTGCTCAGGTCGTCTTGGCGGTGCAGAAATCGCCCGTACAGAGCATTATCACGAAGGGACAATCCCACTTCAGACTTTAAGAGCGGATATCGACTATGGTTTCGCAGAAGCTGATACCACCTACGGCAAAATTGGCGTAAAGGTGTGGATATATAAAGGGGAAGTCCTTCCTGAAAGCAAAAAAGCTCCGAAAACGGAAGGAGGAAAAAACAATGCTGTCTCCAAAAAGGGTTAAACATCGTAGGGTTCACCGTGGCAGAATGACCGGTAAGGCTACAAGAGGAAACACCGTTACCTATGGTGATTTTGGCCTTCAGGCATTAGAGCCGGCGTGGATTACTTCAAATCAAATAGAGGCTGCGCGTGTTGCTATGACACGTTATATCAGAAGAGGTGGACAGGTTTGGATTAAAATTTTCCCCGACAAGCCTGTAACCAAAAAGCCTGCTGAAACCCGTATGGGTTCGGGTAAGGGCTCGCCTGAGTATTGGGTGGCTGTTGTAAAGCCCGGCAGGGTTATGTTTGAAATCGGGGGCGTAAACGAGGAAACTGCAAGGGAAGCTATGAGGCTTGCTGCCAACAAGCTGCCGATTAAATGCAAGTTCATCCCTAAAGAAAGCGAGGGGGAGAGCAAATGAAAATAAAAGAACTTAGAAATTTGACAATAGCAGAATTACAAGAAAAACTAAGGGATTCAAAAGAAGAACTTTTCAACTTAAGATTCCAACAGGCTACAAACCAGCTCGATAACCCTATGCGAATAGTTGAAGTGAAGAAAACCATTGCACGAATAAAAACTCTTCTTAAGGAAGAAGAGCTAAAGTCTGCAAAATAAGGAGGGATTTAGTTGTCGGAGCGAAATAACAGAAAAGTCAGAGTTGGCAAAGTTGTCAGCGATAAAATGGATAAAACAATTGTAGTCGCCATTGAGGACAGCATAAAGCATCCTCTTTACAAAAAGGTTATAAAACGCACCTATAAGCTTAAAGCACATGACGAGAACAATGAATGTGCGGTAGGCGATAAGGTTAAAGTTATGGAAACAAGGCCTTTATCAAAGGACAAAAGATGGCGTCTTGTTCAGATTGTTGAAAAAGCTCAGTAATACAATCACAAACAAGGCTATAAATCTTACTGCAGGGCGGATAAACTTTAAACCTATATGATTTTAATTCTTGAAAGGAGGACGTCATCATGGTACAGCAGGAATCACTTTTGAAAGTTGCAGACAACACAGGCGCAAAGGAAATTATGTGCATTCGTGTTTTAGGCGGCTCCGTAAGGAATTATGGAAACATCGGAGATGTTATTGTTGCTTCGGTTAAAAAAGCAACACCCGGCGGAGTTGTAAAAAAAGGTGAAATAGTTAAGGCTGTTATTGTACGTTCCGTTAGAGGCGTACGCAGACAGGACGGCTCGTATATAAAATTTGATGAAAACGCAGCAGTTATAATAAGGGACGACAAAAACCCCAGAGGAACGCGTATTTTTGGTCCGGTTGCAAGAGAGCTTCGCGACAAGGAATATATGAAGATTCTTTCTCTGGCACCTGAAGTCCTATAAAGGGAGGTTAGCAGGATTGAACAGAAAACTGCATATAAAAAAGGGCGATAATGTAATTGTCCTATCAGGAAAAGACAAGGGCAAGAAGGGAAAGGTCCTTGCGGTTATTCCCAAAAAAGAATCTGTTATCGTAGAAGGCATTGCCATGGCTACGAAGCATAAAAGACCCAGAAGACAAGGTGAAGAAGGCGGCATAATACGTCAGGAATTACCAATTAGGGCGTCAAAGGTTATGAACATTTGCGGAAAATGCGGCCGCCCCACCAGAATCGGCAGAAAAGTGCTTGAAAGCGGAGAAATTGTTCGTGTATGCAAGCATTGTGCCGAAAATATCTAAACGCGGAAGGAGGATGGCAAAAACACATGGCAAGACTAAAGGAACACTATATAAAAGAAGTGGCACCGGCACTTATGAAAAAGTTTGGATATAAAAGCCCGATGCAAATTCCCAAAATAGAAAAAATCGTTGTAAATATGGGCGTTGGAGATGCGAAGGAAAACCCTAAAACCCTTGACTCGGCTGCAAATGAGCTGGCTATGATTACAGGTCAAAAGGCGGTTGTGACAAAGGCTTCAAAATCAGTTGCCGCATTTAAGCTTCGTGAAGGAATGAAGGTTGGCTGCAAAGTAACCTTAAGGGGCGACAGGATGTATGAATTTTTAGATCGCTTGTTTAATGTTGCTCTGCCTCGTGTGCGCGACTTCCGTGGCATCAACCCCAATTCGTTTGACGGCAGGGGCAATTACTCTTTCGGTATCAAAGAGCAACTGATTTTCCCGGAAGTTGATTACGATAAGATTGAAAAAATCCGGGGAATGGACATTGCTTTTGTGACAACTGCGAAGACTGACGAGGAATGTAAGGAATTGCTTACCCTGATGGGGGCGCCTTTTATGCGCAGCTGATTGTGCATTGGAAGCTTTATGCACTTGATATGAAGGAGGAGTTATAAGTGGCTAAAAAATCTATGATTTTAAAACAGCAAAGAAAGCCAAAGTTCAAGGTTCGTGCGTATAACCGCTGCAAAATATGCGGACGACCACATGGTTACCTTCGTAAATTTGGTCTTTGCAGGATTTGCTTCAGAGAGCTTGCTCATGAAGGAAAAATCCCCGGAGTAAAAAAGGCTAGCTGGTAGTCGGATTTTGCCCCTTGGCCAAGTCCCACCGCTTATTTAATATGTAGTATGGAAGCGTATTTGGCTTCAATACCGGAAGGAGGTTACATTATGCATATAACAGACCCTATTGCAGATATGCTGACAAGAATCAGGAATGCAAACAATGCAAAGCATGAAACGGTTGAAATTCCAGCTTCAAACATAAAAAAGGCAATCGCACAAATTCTGTTTGAAGAGGGTTATATTAAAAAATATGAGTTTATTGAAGACGGCAGGCAGGGCAATATTAAAATTTGGCTTAAATATGGTGAAGGCAAGAGACAGGTTATTGTGGGGCTTAAAAGGATTTCAAAGCCCGGCCTTAGGGTTTACGCAAACTGCGATGAACTGCCCAGAGTTTTAAAAGGCCTTGGTATTGCCATTATTTCAACATCCAAAGGCGTTATGACAGACAAGAGGGCAAGAAGGGAAAACGTTGGTGGAGAGGTTCTTGCATTTGTTTGGTAATGGATAAGTCCTATGCAAAACCAAAATCTAAAACCTAAAGGTTTTGCATAGTTTGCTATAATCGAATCAACGTTTTTTATAGGAAAATGTTTTAACAAGGCAAGTTTCAAAAAGCACATTTACAGGTTATTACGTTGGAGGTGAACGAAATGTCACGTATAGGTAAAATGCCTATTGAAATTCCCGCAGGTGTGGATTTTAAGCTAAACGGGAACACTGTTTCCGTAAAAGGGCCTAACGGCACACTTTCCTGGGAATTGCACAAGGACATGATTATAAAGGTTGACGGCTCGGTGGTTACTGTTGAGCGTCCGTCGGAGCAAAAGATGCACAAATCCTTGCACGGGCTTACAAGAACCCTTATTTCAAACATGGTTGAGGGTGTTACAAAAGGATATCAAAAGACTCTTGAGATAAACGGTGTTGGTTATCGTGCGCAAAAGCAGGGCAAAAAGCTGGTTTTAAATGTCGGTTACTCACACCCGATAGAAATAGAAGAGCCTGAAGGCATCACAATCGAGGTTCCGTCAGCAAACCAAATTATAGTTAAAGGCGCCGACAAGCAGTTGGTCGGTCACGTTGCTTCAATAATTCGTGAAAAGAGATTGCCTGAACCCTACAAGGGCAAAGGTATTAAATATGCAAACGAGCATATTCGCAGAAAAGAAGGTAAGTCTGGTGTCAAGAAGTAATCCTTGCTGGGTTTTGTGATAAGTGTTACGGAAGGAGTGAAACATATGATTAAAAAAGCAGGTAGTAATGTTGCAAGAAAAAGGCGTCATTTGCGTGTACGCAAAAAGATACACGGAACTGCAAATCTCCCACGGCTTAATGTGTTCAGAAGCCTTAAAAATATATATGCCCAAATTATCGACGATGACAAGGGCGTTACGATTGCAGCAGCCTCATCTCTTGATGCATCTTTAAAAGACACTTACGGTGGAAATAAAGAAGCTGCAAGAGCTGTTGGCAAATTGATTGCCGAAAAGGCGTCAAAAGCAGGTATTACGGAAGTTGTTTTTGACCGTGGCGGATACCTTTACCATGGTCGTGTGAAGGAATTGGCGGAAGGAGCCCGCGAAGGCGGCTTGAAATTTTAATTTCAAAGGACAGGATATGCTTTCGTCAGGTTATTGCTTATTTATGATGAAAAAAGAGGTGAGTTTATGGCAAAGCAAATAGATGCTGGAACACTTGATCTTAAAGAGAAGGTTGTTGCTATAAATCGTGTTGCGAAAGTTGTAAAGGGCGGTAGGACATTTCGCTTTACCGCATTGGTTGTCGTTGGCGACCAAAACGGCAAGGTAGGCTGCGGAATGGGCAAGGCTGCCGAAATACCGGATGCAATACGAAAGGGCATTGAGGCGGCTAAAAAGAACATGATAGAAGTTCCAATCGTAGGTACCACAATTCCTCACGAGGTTATTGGCAAGTTTGGTGCGGGCGAAGTGCTTTTAAAGCCTGCCAGCGAAGGTACGGGAGTTATCGCCGGCGGTTCGGCGCGTGCAGTTTTGGAGCTTGCCGGTATTCGAGATGTCCGTGCGAAATCAATGCGTTCCAACAACCCCAAAAACGTTGTTAACGCTACTATTCAAGGATTGGCTTCGCTGCGCAACGATGAAATGGTCGCAAAGCAGCGCGGTGTTTCCGTAGCCCAAGTTTTCCGTGGCAAATCGCCTGAAGCGGCAAACGAATAAGGAGGAATAAGAAGTGGCTAAAAAGTTGCAGGTTACTCTTGTTAAGAGTACTATCGGTCGAAAACAAGACCAAATAGCTACTGTTAAGGCGCTTGGTCTTAATAAGATTCGCAGTGTGGTTACACACGACGATACTCCTCAAATCAGAGGAATGGTGGACAAAGTAAAGCATTTGGTTGTAGTTGAAGAAATATAAACAGAGGTAAGAAGGAGGTGTGACATATGAAACTATGCGAATTGTCACCGGCACCCGGCTCAACAAAAGCGCGCAAGCGTGTAGGCAGAGGCCATGGCAGCGGGCATGGCAAAACCTCGGGCAAAGGTCATAAGGGTCAAAACGCCAGAAGCGGCGGCGGTGTTCGTATCGGATTTGAAGGCGGACAAATGCCTCTTTACAGGCGATTGCCCAAAAGAGGGTTCACAAACATTTTTGCAAAAGAATATGTCGAGGTTAACGTTGAAGAGTTGAATAGATTTGAAGAAGGCTCCGAAATAACAGCCGAGGTTTTAAAAGAGGCAGGAGTTATTTCTAAAATTAATGATGGAATTGTCATATTAGGCAGAGGGGAGCTTGAAAAAAGCCTGACTGTTAAAGCCAAAAGGTTTTCCAAATCCGCACAGGATAAGATTACCAAGGCAGGCGGAAAGGTTGAGGTGATTTGATTTGTTTCAGGTTATTAGAAATGCTTGGAAAATCCCGGACTTAAGGCGAAAGCTTACATTTACATTCTTTATGATTGTTGTGTTTCGCCTTGGCTCTTTCATACCTGTTCCTTTCATCAGCCCCGATGCTATGAAGCAAATGGTTGATGCGGCAGAAGGTTCATTGCTCAGCTTTCTTGACACCTTTTCCGGTGGTGCTTTTAGTAATGCCACCTTGTTTGCAATGAGTATTACACCTTATGTTAATGCCTCAATCATTATGCAGCTTTTAACGGTTGCAATCCCTGCCTTGGAGCGTCTTTCAAAAGAAGGCGAGGAAGGCAGGAAGAAAATTGCTCAATGGTCACGTTATTTGACGGTTATTCTTGGGTTTATACAGGCAACAGGCCTTTATGCAACTCTTGCTAACTCAAGAGCTATCGAAGGCAGAGGTTTTATGACAGCTATAACGGTTATCCTCACCTTTACCGCAGGTACCGCATTTTTAATGTGGCTGGGAGAGCAAATCAACGAAAAAGGTATTGGAAACGGTATTTCACTTCTTATTTTTGCCGGTATAGTCTCAAGGCTTCCGGTTATGGTAAGTATAACCGTTAACAGCCTTAAAACAGGAAAGTTTAATATAATTACTGTTATTGTTCTTTTGGTTCTTGCCGTTGTGGTAATTGCAGCGGTGGTTACCATGAACAATGCAGAGCGCAGAATTCCCGTCCAATACTCAAAGAGAGTTGTCGGACGCAAGATTTATGGAGGGCAAAGCACCCATATTCCAATTAAAATACTGTCCGCAGGCGTAATTCCCATTATTTTTGCAACCAGTATTATTGCATTTCCGGGAACTTTGGCCGGATTTTTCGGCAAAAGCGCTGAAAGCGGCGGCTGGATTGGATGGCTGCTTAATGTGTTGTCCCCGGCGCATTGGTTCTATTCGGCATTTTACTTTGTATTGATTTTATTCTTCACTTATTTTTACACTGCAATTCAATTCAATCCGATTGAAATTGCAAACAATATGAAGAAAAACGGCGGGTTTATCCCGGGAATACGCCCAGGTAAGCCAACCAGCGAATTTATACAAAAGGTTCTGTCAAGAATCACATTGGCAGGTGCGATTTTCCTTGGAATTATCGCAGTGTTCCCGATAGCAACATCAAGCTTTGCGGATGTAAACATAAGCATTGGAGGAACATCCATTCTAATTGCAGTCGGTGTTGCATTGGACACAGTAAAGCAGATGGAATCACAAATGCTAATGCGCCATTACAAAGGATTTTTAGAATAAGCAGCTTTATGCCGGCAGCAGTTGCAAGTTTTTCAAAAAGTGCAGGTGTAGCCAAAGGCGGCGCTTATTTAGTCGGTACAATATAAACAAAGAATAATCGACTCAAAACTTTTCAGACCATAATGAAGGTGAATACTAATGAAAATGCTCATAATGGGTGCTCCGGGAAGCGGAAAGGGAACCCAATCCGAGATACTTGTAAAAAAGTTTAATGTTCCTGCAATTTCAACAGGCACCATGCTCAGGAACGCTATTTCCCAGGGTACGCCCCTTGGCAAGGAAGCAGAAAAATATATAAGTGATGGAAAATTGGTGCCTGATGAGGTAATAATAGGCGTGGTGATGGAGCGTCTTTTGAGCAAGGATATGGAAAACGGATATATTTTAGACGGTTTTCCAAGAACCTTGGCGCAAGCTAAGGCCATGGATGAGGCGGGTATTGAAATAGATGCGGCTTTGTTAATTAGCGTTTCCGACGAGGAAATAATAAAACGGCTTAGCGGCAGAAGGGTTTGCAGCTGTGGCGCAACCTATCACATAGAGCACAATCCCTCTTTAAAGGGGGAGGCCTGCCAGGTATGCGGCAAGCCGCTTTATATCCGCGATGATGACAAGCCGGAAACTATTGCAAGCCGCCTGAAGGTTTATCACCAGGTCACAGAGCCGGTTGTGGAATATTACAAAAACAAAGGCAAGCTTATTGAAGTGGAGGCCGAAGGTAGTATTCAGGACACAACTGCAAAGGTTATGGCTGCAATGAGTCAGAGGTTATGATATTATGATTAGTATAAAATCGGCATCGGAAATTGCAAAAATGCAAAAGGCCGGAGAAATAGTAGCCCTTGCACATAGAGCGGTTAAAGATGCTATTTGCGACGGTATTACTACCGAGGATTTGGACAGAATCGTTTATGAATTGATAACATCCAAGGGCGCTGTTCCGTCGTTTCTTAACTATAACGGATTCCCCAAAAGTATCTGTGCATCAGTCAATGATGTTGTCATACATGGAATCCCTTCTAAAGACATTGTACTGAAAAACGGTGACATAATCAGTGTTGATATAGGTGCCTGCTACGACGGCTATCATGGCGACAGTGCCGCAACCTATGGTGTGGGCGAAATTTCGCCGCTGGCACAGCGCCTTATTGACACTGCAAAGGAAAGCTTTTATCGGGGAATTGAATTTGCTCGTGAAGGCAACAGAATAAGCGACGTGTCCGCCGCAATTCAGCAATGTGTAGAAAGCCAGGGTTTTTCCGTTGTAACGGAGTTTGTTGGTCACGGAGTAGGTTCCAAGCTGCACGAGCCGCCGCAAGTGCCAAATTACGGCGTGCCCAAAAGGGGAGTAAGGCTTTATGCAGGTATGACCCTTGCGGTTGAGCCTATGATTAATGCCGGCAAGTCCCATGTGAAGATTTTGGGCGACGGTTGGACTGTTAAAACCGTTGACGGTTCCTTGTCGGCACACTTTGAGCATTCCATTGCAATAACAAAAGGCGAACCACTGCTTTTGACGGTGGAAAGGTAGAATGGAGTGACTTATTTGGTGTTGAAACCTGGAGATATTGTTTGTTCAAAAGCAGGTCGTGACAAGTATTTGGTTTTTATTGTCATCAAAGTCGAGGGCGAATATGCCTTCATATGCGATGGCAAAAGGCGAAAAATCGAAAAGCCCAAGCGTAAGAAAATAAAGCATCTTCGAGTGGGACTGGGACATTCGGACTTGATAGAAAACAAACTAAAAGACGGAGAAACTATTACCAATAAAATGCTTCGCAAAGAGCTTGCAGAGTATAACTTAGGCAGTTTAGCTAAGGAAGGGAGTGTGGATAATGGCAAAGGATGATGTTATAGAGCTTGAGGGTACAGTGGTAGAAGCGTTGCCAAATGCAATGTTTCAGGTTGAGTTGGAGAACGGGCACAGGATACTTGCCCACATTTCCGGTAAACTTAGAATGAATTTTATAAGGATATTGCCCGGTGACAGGGTTACGGTTGAAATGTCACCATACGACCTTACCAAGGGCAGAATTACCTGGAGGGCAAAATAGTCTCCCAAAGGGCATATCATTGGGTGGGAACTAAACATCCTTAAAGAAAGGGAATGATTTTTATGAAGGTTAGACCATCAGTCAAGAAAATTTGCGAAAAATGCAAAGTTATTAAAAGAAAAGGCAAAATTATGGTAATTTGCGAAAATCCAAAGCATAAGCAAAGACAGGGCTAAAGGCGCCCGCATGTGCGGACCTGCGGCTGATTTGCATAGCGGCAGAAGCATCGAACCTTGCGTAGCTGCTTGTGCCGTCTATGAATAGTCCGTATAGAGGCATGTTTTTGGCTTTGTTTTTAAAGGAGAATATGCATTTTAAAAAATTCGGAGGTGAATTATAAGTGGCAAGAATAGCAGGTGTTGACTTACCAAAAAACAAAAGAGTTGAAATAGGCTTGACATATATATTCGGCATTGGCCTTAGCAGCTCCAGAAAAATTCTGGAAAAAGCAGGTATAAATGTCGATACAAGAGTTAAAGATTTAAATGAAGAAGAAGTTTCAAAGCTTCGTGAAGTTATTGACCATGAATATAAAGTTGAAGGTGACCTTCGTCGTGAAGTCGCCCTTGACATTAAAAGGTTGCAGGAAATTGGCTGCTTCCGCGGCATACGCCACAGAAAGGGCCTTCCTGTAAGGGGACAAAGAACAAAGACAAACGCTCGTACCCGTAAAGGTCCGAAGCGTACCATAGCTAACAAGAAGAAATAGTAAAGGAGTGATTGTGTGGCTAAAGCAGATAGAAGAAGAAGCGTAAAAAGACGCGAACGTAAGAATATAGAAAAGGGCGCAGCACATATTCGAAGCACCTTTAACAATACAATAGTAACCATTACCGACGTTTCAGGCAACGCTATTTCATGGGCAAGTGCCGGCGGACTTGGCTTTAGAGGCTCAAGGAAAAGCACACCCTTTGCTGCCCAAATGGCTGCAGAAGTTGCTGCAAAGGCGGCTATGGAGCATGGCATGAAATCCGTTGAGGTTTATGTAAAAGGCCCCGGCTCAGGTCGTGAGGCTGCCATCAGAGCGTTGCAGGCGGCAGGTCTTGAAGTTAACATGATTAAAGACGTAACACCCATTCCTCATAATGGATGTCGTCCGCCTAAAAGAAGAAGAGTGTAATTTTTATCATAGGAGGTGTTTTGAAAAATGGCAAGATATACAGGTGCAGTTTGCAGACAGTGCAGACGCGAAGGACAAAAATTGTTTTTAAAGGGCGAAAGATGCTATACCGACAAATGCGGAATTGTTCGTCGTCAATATGCCCCCGGTCAGCATGGGCAATCAAGAAAGAAAATGTCCGAATACGGCTTACAGCTTAGGGAAAAGCAAAAGGCACGTCGATACTACGGCGTTTTGGAAAAACAATTTAGCAAATATTTTGAAATTGCAAATAAAAAAGCTGGCGTAACAGGCGAAAACCTGCTTTCAATTTTAGAGAGCAGATTAGATAATGTTGCTTATCGTTTGGGTTTTGGAACATCCCGTCCTGAAGCCCGTCAGCTTGTAAGACATGGTCATTTTACCGTAAACGGAAGAAAGGTTAACATTCCTTCATTCCTGGTAAAACCCGGAGATGTTATTTCCATTAAGGAAGGAAGCCGAAGCTCAAGCAAAATAAAAGATGTTTTGGAAATTACATCTTCAAGGGCAGTGCCGAAGTGGTTGGATTTAGACCGCAACACTCTTACAGCAAAGGTATTAAACCTTGCAGAAAGAGACGATATTGATTTTGATATTCAAGAGCATCTTATTGTCGAGTTGTATTCCAAGTAATATCGGCCCTCGAGGCACCATGCACATTTGTATTATTGGTATTGGTGTTTGACTTGAATTTAAGAATAGGAGGGTTAGAAATATGATTGAAATTGAAAAGCCGTCAATTGAATGTGTTGAACTTAGTCCCGATGGAGGGTATGGAAGATTTGTGGTGGAACCTTTAGAGCGAGGATATGGCATCACTCTTGGCAACTCACTTCGCAGGATTATGCTGTCATCCCTTCCCGGGGTTGCTGTTACTTCAATCAAGATTGAAGGCGTTCTCCATGAGTTTTCAACAATTCCCGGCGTTAAAGAGGACGTTCCCGAGATTGTTTTAAACATTAAGGAACTGTGCGCAAAAATTTACGGAGACGGCCCAAAGGTTGTGTATATTGAAGCCGAAGGCGAAGGCGAGGTTTGCGCCCGCCACATTAAAGCCGATTCGGATGTGGAAATTCTAAACGGTGATTTGCACATTGCAACCTTAAACGAAGATGCAAAGCTATATATGGAAATAACTTTAAACAAGGGTAGAGGATATGTTCCTGCCGAAAGGAATAAGCTTACCAACCAAGGCATAATCGGCACCATACCGGTAGATTCCATTTACTCGCCGGTACGCAAGGTGAACTATACGGTGGAAAACACCCGTGTAGGTCAGGTGACCGACTATGACAAGCTTACTTTAGAGGTTTGGACCGATTGCACCATCAAGCCGGATGAGGCTATTTCCCTTGGTGCAAAAGTTCTTAGCGAACACTTAAATCTCTTTATCGACCTTACCGACGAGGCAAGAAATGCAGAGATTATGGTTGAAAAAGAGGACAGCAAGAAGGAAAAAGTTCTTGAGATGACAATCGAAGAGCTGGACCTTTCCGTCCGTTCCTACAACTGCTTGAAGCGTGCAGGAATTAATACAGTTGAAGACCTTACAAACAGAACCGAAGAAGATATGATGAAGGTTAGAAACTTGGGACGTAAATCTCTTGAAGAAGTTGTTACAAAATTAGCTGCCTTTGGAATGTCATTGGCGAAAGAAGAAGACTAATTTTTTGTAAAGGAGGCAAATGCGATGGCGACCAACAGAAAGCTTGGAAGACCTACCGACCATAGAATTTCTATGTTAAGAGGCCAAGCAACCGCCCTTTTGGAAAACGGTAGAATCAAAACCACCGTTACTCGTGCCAAAGAGCTTAGAAGCGTAGTTGAAAAGATGATTACTCTTGGCAAAACCAATACATTACATTCCCGCCGCCTTGCCCTTAGCTATATAACAAAGGAAGATGTCGTCAAAAAATTATTTGATGAAATTGCTCCGAAATATGCTGAGAGAAATGGTGGATATACAAGAATAATGAGAGTTGGCCCTCGTCGCGGCGACGCCGCAGAGATGGCTATTATAGAACTTGTAGAATAAGAAAAAAGCCCTGTGCCTTGTGGCGCAGGGCTTTTACATATTATCCTATCCAAGCATTAGCTTCCCGAAAAACTGCGGGCAGTGAAAATCAGGCGCCATAAGGTCAATCTTGCTCCAGCAGGCATAGTGGGGAGAGGGCATATCATCTCCGCATTTGTAAAAGTTGGCACGAATGATGTGACCTTCTTTATGTTGATAGGTTGGGATATGTGATTTTATAAAGTTTACGGGAATTTTGTATTCAAGCTCCCAGCGGTCTTGAAAAATGTTTGTTTTAATGCTGAAGGTATCAATAACAGCAGGGGAAATTTGGGCATATTCATGCCTGGACTTTCCGAAGGCGCAGTACATTGCCCCGTTTGGGTTTGCCTCAAAATTAAAATATCTCTCCTCGTTTTCAGGGTCAAACTGCACGAAAAATTCCATGCAGCTATCCTTGTGAACAGGCGTATTATGCTTTGTTTGAGTTGCCAAGGCGTTTTCCTCATAAGCAGTGAATTTTAGGCTGTAGCCGCTTTCATCCCATGAAATATCCGCATAAACCTTTGGTTTATATTCGTTTTGCTCCCATAAAAAATTATTGATTTCAATCCGTGTTCCGGTTTTTAAAATTTTAGTCATGACTGCATCTCCTGTTTAATCAAAATTTCAACTGCCGACACAGCGGCGGCAATTGCCGCATCAATGCCATCTACCTTTGGGCTGTTAAGCCCTAAGTTTTCCCTTTCCTGGTTCCAAATAACCGATAAAATTGCCCCGCTTTTTGCACCAAGTGCATTGGAAACGGTAAACACCGCTGCACACTCCATTTCCGACGCCAAGCAGCCGCATTGAATCCATGCGTCCCATTTGCTTTTAAGCTCGTAGGATGTGGGCATACGCTCCGGGGCATGCTGCCCGTAAAAAGAGTCCTTGCTTTGAACAACCCCTGTGTGATACACCTTTTTCATGCTCCTACAGGCCATAACAAGGGCAGATGTAACATCAAAGTCCGAAACCGCCGGAAATTCGATGGGCACATATTCTTTTGAGGTGCCTTCCATGCGTATGGCGGCGGTGGCAACCACCAAATCCCCGCCCACAACGTCTTTTTGCATACCGCCGCAGGTGCCTACACGAATAAACGTGCGCACCCCTGCCATGTATAGCTCCTCCACCGCAATGGCGGCGGAAGGCCCTCCTATTCCCGTTGAAGCTACCAAAACATTTTCGCCGCAAAGGCTTCCTTTGTATGTCACAAACTCACGATTTGTTCCTATATGAACGGGATTTTCCAAATGTTTTGCAATTTTCTCAACCCTTCCCGGGTCGCCGGGAATTATGGCATATTTTGCATTGGGGTTTTCGGTAAGTTCGATATGATAAAACTTTTTCATCTTATCACTCTTTTCTTTCTACAGATTTAAAGTTAAATATGTTTGGCAAAAGCTGTGAAAATTTAAAAGTTTTAAGTTCGCCTTTGCCCCCTGCCGCTATAATTTCAAAGTCCTCGCCTGCAAACTCGCTCATAACCTGAAGGCACATTCCGCAGGGAATGGGGACCTCATCTCCCGACGCCGCAACGGCAATTTTTGAAAAATTCCTTTTGCCTTCGGATATGGCCTTTAAAAAAGCAGCTCTCTCGGCACAAATGGTAGCGCCGTAGGATATGTTTTCAACATTTACGCCTGTTGTTACCGTACCGTCGCTGCACAAAAGCGCCGCCCCCACCTTGTAGCCGGAATAGGGGGAATATGAATTTTCCATGGCAGATTTGGAAATTTCCAAAAGCTTTTTATTTGTCATATAAGTCCCTCTGTTTCTATGCCCACAGGACAATGGTCGCTGCCGAAAATGTCGGAGTATATATGGGCGGATTTTACTTTATCTATAATGCGTGATGATGTTAAAAAATAGTCTATGCGCCACCCCGCATTGTTTTTCCTGGCACTAAACATATACGACCACCAGGTATATGCACCCTCCCTGTCCGGATAAAAGTGGCGGAAGGTGTCTGTAAAGCCTTCGCTAAGCAAAAGGGTAAGTTTTTCCCTCTCCGCGTCCGTAAAGCCTGCATTTTTGCGGTTGGTTTTAGGATTTTTAAGGTCTATTTCCTTGTGCGCAACGTTTAAGTCACCGCAAATTATAACAGGCTTTTGGCTGTCTAAATACTTGACATAGCTTTTAAAATCTTCTTCCCACTCCATTCGGTAGTCAAGGCGGGCAAGCTCTTTTTGGGAATTGGGGGTATATACGTTTACAAGGAAAAACTTTTCAAATTCAGCGGTTATAACCCTACCCTCGCTGTCATGCTTGTCCATTCCAATGCCATATGATATGTCCACCGGCTTTTGCTTTGTAAAAACCGCGGTTCCGGAATAACCTTTCCTTTCGGCGCTGTTCCAATATTGCATATAGCCAGGAAGGTCAATCTCTACCTGACCTTCCTGCATTTTTGTTTCCTGTATGCAAAAAATATCCGCATCTACTTTATTGAAAAAATCCAAAAATCCGTTTTTAAGGCATGCCCTTATTCCGTTTACGTTCCACGACACCATTTTCACTATGTATCACTTCCTCGCCGTATTAAAACTATAACCGTCACATTTTATGACGGTTATGCTTTGCTTGATTGTATTATAACTTTTATATGCTAATGTGTCAAGAAATTTTATAAATGTAAGTAAGGGTTGTAGGAGATGCCTTCCTCCTTTGCTTTTTTAACAAGCATATTGTATTTAAGCTCCGCAGCCAAAATTTTATGCGCATAAAAATCAACCAAATCGTCACAGTCTGCAAAGTTAAAGTTTTGAGTGGCGGCAAAAAGCTCGTTTTTTGCCTCTACTATATCTTTAACCAGCGCCTTGGTTTTTTTATCGTTTTCAAGCTGCAGCTTTTTTGCTATGCTTGTCTGCATAAGCTTTATTTCGCCCATAATTATCACCTCTTAATAATTATAGGCAAGACAAGGCTTAAATATACCTATTTTTACCTTTTATGTTTGCCCTTTTGGATATGATATGCGGCGGACAATAAAACCCTGTCGGGCAAAAGCTTTGAAAAAATTCGGCAGCATTTTATCAAAAAGCCCGGCACAATAACCATCTTGCCCCTTAGCATTTGCTCTATTGCGTATTTTGCCACCATCATACTTTCGAGTGGCCGTACACCAAAGGAAACATTTGCAACCTTGCCAAATTCCGTGCTTACAGGCCCGGGGCAAAGCGCCCCTATGTAAACCTTGCTTTTTTGCTTTTTAAGCTCTTTGCCGATAGATTGGGTAAGGCGCAATACATAAGCCTTGCTTGCATAGTAACCTGCCATAAGGGGACCGGGCAAAAAGGCGGCGGCAGAGGCTACGTTTAATATATACCCCTTGTCCTTGGCAACAAAGTCCTTTAAAAACAGCTTTGTAAGAATGTGCAAAGAGGTCACGTTTGTATCCAGCATGGAAAGCTCCTTTTTAAGGTCTGTTTCCACAAAGTTTCCAAACACGCCAAAGCCTGCGTTGTTTATTAAAATGTCTATATCCTCGTTTTTCACCTTCTCGTAAAGTTCAAAGCACTTGTCCCTCACCGAAAGGTCCAAAACTATAATTTGGGCTTTTGTTGGCAGAGTACCTGCAAGCTCCTCAAGCCTTTCCCTTCGCCTTGCAACCAATATAACATCATAGCCCATCTTGCTTAAACGAGCGGCCATATCCCGTCCAATGCCGGAGCTTGCGCCAGTTATCAACGCCTTCATTTTTCAGCCTCCCCTTCCAACACAAACCTCCAAGGGGCGCTTTTGTAAGGTTCTGTGGCATAGTCTATGCCAATCCTTGGGGTTGTTTTATATTTTGGGACAAATCCATCGTCTTCAATCCAAATTCTGTGGGATGTGGAAAAATCGTCTTCGTTAAAGCTTCTGTCAATAGACAAAGCCCTTGTAAGCCGCCCCGGACCTGAAAAGCCCTCAACACCCCTTATAAGAACTGCCTGTGGGTCATCTTTTTCCCCGGTGACTACGTTTATCAGGTTATGAATTCCATAGCAAAGATAAACATAAACAGTTCCGCCCTTGTCGTATAGGGGCTTTGTGCGGTTGGTCCTGCCTGCCTTGGCATGGCAGGCGGTGTCGCTCTCTCCGCAGTATGCTTCCGTTTCGGTGATTCTAAGACGGATTTCCTTGCCGTCGTCAAACCGACGCACCAAAATTTTGCCTAAAAGCAGCGGGGCAACCTCCAGCGCGTGGTTATTATAAAATTCGAAGTTTAGTCTTTTTACCATTTTTTTCACCTTAACTTAAATTAATGTTGCAATTTTCGATTATTTTCATTATAATATTAAGATAGTATTTACAAAAACGAGGAGTGTTTATAAGTTGCTGCATTTTATAGCTGCACTGATTCCAATTGTATGGCTGATACTTTCCCTTGGGGTTTTCAAAATGCCTGCCCATAGGGCTTGCAGCGTTGCCCTTGTTGCAACGGGTGCGCTTGCGGTTTTCTTTTACAAAATGCCCATAGTCCACATGGCAACTGCCGCCGCCGAGGGTGCTGTTGTGGCGCTGTGGCCCATTCTTATAGTTATTTTGGCGGCAATTTTTACTTATAACCTGTCCCTTGAAACCGGGGCAATGGAAACTATAAAAACAATGCTTACAAGCATTTCCGACGACAAGCGTGTTCAGGTGTTGATACTTGCCTGGGGATTTGGCGGCTTTTTAGAGGCCGTTGCAGGTTATGGAACTGCCGTTGCCATTCCTGCGGGGATACTTTTGGCCCTTGGTGTGGAGCCTGTTTTGGCGGCTGTTTTATGCCTTGTGGCAAACACTGCGCCAACCGCCTTCGGGTCGGTGGGAATTCCTGTTTTAACCCTTGCCAACGTTACGGGTCTTGACGAGGCTACTCTGGCCTTTTTTGTAAGCCTTCAGCTTTTTGTTTTGATAATTGTTTTGCCCTTTGTGTTGGTATGGATGATTTCGGGAAGCATTAAAAATATAAAAGGCGTATTTTGGATAACCTTGGCGTCGGGGTTATCTTTTGCTCTTTCCCAGCTTATAATTTCCAAATACTTAGGCTCTCAGCTTCCTGCCCTTGTAGGCAGTATATGCAGTATGCTGGTTACTATACTTGCCGCAAAAAGAAAAAGCATCGCAAAAAGCCCCGTTACCATAAAAGAAGGCCTTAAAGCCTGGTCTTCGTATATACTGACCTTTGCTTTGGTTTTGCTGGCAAGCCCTGTTTTTCCGGCAGCAAGCCGCATTTTGGGGGCTTTAAAATGGGATGTAACTATATATTCCGGCGAAAATCCTGTCACCCTTAGCATAAAGTGGCTGTCCGGTGCCGGAGTTTTAATGATAATCGCCGCAGTGGTCGGCGGGAAAATCCAGGGCGCCGCTTTTGGCAAGATTATAAGTGTTTTTGCAAAAACCGCAAAGCAGCTTAAAAATTCGTTTATAACGGTAATATCCATCGTTGCCATGGCGAAAATAATGGGCTATGGCGGCATGGTAGAGGCTTTGGCAAATGGGCTTGTGGCAGCTACCGGAGGATACTTCGTGTTTTTGTCCCCCTTAATTGGCGCACTGGGAACGTTTTTAACAGGCAGCGACACTTCTTCCAACGTTCTTTTCGGTCCGCTGCAAAATCAGGTTGCAAGCGCTATAAATGTAAGCCCGTATTGGCTTGCGGCGGCGAACACCTCGGGCGCCACCGCAGGCAAGATGATTTCGCCCCAGAGCATAGCTGTCGTAACCTCTGCAACGTCCCTTGTGGGGCTTGAGGGCAAAATCTTTGCCAAGGCGCTTTGGTTTTGCCTTTTGTATATATTGATTTTAGGCGTTTTGGTTTTTGTATTTAAATTTGCTTAAAGTATAGCATAAAAATTTTTTCAAGTCAATTAACTAAAAAGGTGATTACAATGGATAAAAATGCGCCCCGGCGGGCATTAAAAGCGGCTTTTCCATACACCCTGCCCATTCTTACAGGGTATATGTTTTTAGGCATAGCTTACGGAATTTTGATGAATAAAAAGGGGTTTGGAGTTGGCTGGACTGCCATCTCCAGCATAACCATTTTTGCGGGGGCAATGCAGTATGTAAGCCTAACGCTGCTAACCGCCCCCTTTAACCCTGTTTATACGCTTGTTTTAACCCTTATGGTAAATGCGCGCCATGTTTTTTACGGAATTTCCATGCTCGAGCGGTACAAAAACTCCGGCAGGCTTAAAATTCCCACAATATTTTTCATGGCGGACGAGGCTTTTTCCATCAATTGCTCGGTAAACCCTCCAAAAGGGGTGGATGGAGGCTGGTTTTACTTTTGGGTATCCCTTTTAAATTATTTGTATTGGGTTATTTATGGCTGCATAGGGAATTTAATCGGAAATCTTATTCCCTTTGAAACAAAGGGCTTGGATTTTGTTCTGACAGCGCTTTTTGTGGTAATTTTCATAAATCAATGGCAGGAGCAAAAAAAGCACACCGCCGCGCTTGTTGGGCTTTTATGCTCGTTTTTGTGCCTTGTAATTTTCAAAGCGGAAAATTTTATGATACCTTCCATGCTTGCTATTTTAACCTCCCTATTGTTTATGAGGGGAAAAATCGAAGGGGAGGTAAGCTGATATGCCAATGAATAGTCTTGAGATTTTTTTGACAATACTTATAATGGCGGCAGGCACGGCGGCTACAAGGTTTGTATCTTTTTGGCTTTTCCCCGCACATAAGAAGACGCCAAATGTAGTTATATATTTAGGCAAGGTGCTTCCCTACTCCGTTATGGGAATGCTGATTGTTTACTGCTTAAAGGACGTTTCCATATTGCACTGGAGCCATGGCCTTCCCGAATTTATTGCAATAGGCGCAACTGCCGCCCTGCACCTTTGGAAGAAAAACATGATGATAAGCATTAGCGCAGGCACCATATTGTATATGATTTTGATACAGTTTGTATTTAATTGATGGGGTGTATTATGCCAAATTATAATAAAACCAGAATTGCTTGTTATATGGGCTATGTGGTCCAAGCCATAGTGAATAATCTTATTCCCTTGCTGTTTATTATTTTTCAAGACAGTTACGGAATTACTTTTGAAATGCTTGGCAGGCTTATTTTAATAAATTTTATAACACAGCTTGTTGTGGATATGTTGACTGTTAGGTATGTGGAT
>JAQVDK010000026.1 GCA_028697835.1 Eubacteriales bacterium
TTAATAATAATCCCTAAAATTTAAGCCATCCTCGTCCAAAACAACCACATTGGCAAGGATTCCGTTTTCAAAATAAGTTATAATATCGTCCTGCTTTCTATAGTAAGCCCTACTTTTATATATAAATTCCGGATTTTCATATTCCGAAAAGTATTTTTCCCTTTCGTCAAAGCTCATTGAATTTAAAAGCTCCAAAGCCTCCTTCGACTTTGCAACAATCATGGTTTTTACCTGCCCGTAAGCCAAACCATAAGGCTGGACGCTGCCGCCTTCTACAACAATCACGTCGGTAAGGTCTAAAAGCCTCTCTTTTACATAGCTGTATTTTACGCCGCCCTCGGGAGCTTTTGTAACAATGTCTATAATTTCATCTCTGCCGTTCCAGCTAACCTTTGCGTCAAGGGCCTCGGCCACAAACCTTAGCGGCACCAAAACCCTGCCCTCTTCCAAAACGGGCCGGGCATCCATCCTTGCCTCTTCGCCGTTTATATAAATTACATCACTGCCAACGGTTAAAGAAACAGAAACATCCTCTTTTTTCGCAAGAACGCCCATGGTTTTTTCATCCCAGACCACATCCGCCCCCAAGGCTTCAAATATAAGGCGCATGGGTACCAAGGTCCGCCCGTTCTCCACTCGAGGCAAAACGTCAAAAAACAAAACCTCTCCGCCAACCCTTACCGTTATCCCCGCTATGTTTTTAAAAACAATGTTTTCCCTTATATTATAAAAATCATTGTCAATTTTTATACCTCTTTTGTTTGTAACATCCAAAGCCACAAGCTTTTTAAGGCAGGATATTGCCTTGTCCTGCTTGTTTTGCAGGGAATAAACGCACGCAAGGTTATAAAGGGTTTTGGAATGCAAAGAATTATATTTTAAAATTTCATTATATGTCCGCTCCGCTTCGGGATAGTTTTTTTGCTTGAAAAAAGAAAGGGCTTTATATGTAAGCGCTCCGATAAGTGTGGGGTTTTCCTTTAAAAGCCCGTCTGCAAATTTAATACATTCATCATAATTTCTGTTTTTATATATATAATCAAGCTCTTTTAAAGAGTTTTTAAGGCTGCCCCCGGCCTTTTGGTCCGCCGACGCCGACGCAAAGCTGTGGGCAAGCATAAAAAGCACCGTAACCAAAATCAAAACGCGATGTTTTCCGCTCATAAAAACAACCTCCATACTTTTCATGCTGTTATAAAATTATACCATAAAATCAAAATCTTTACAACACCCGCATATTCTTTTTCTATTAAAAAAATAATTGCACCGCGGCAAAAAGTAATTAGGATTTTTTGACAAAATTCTTGATTTTTCGACATTAAAGCTTTATAATCATAAATAGTTATATCATTGAAAAGGAGAGTGAAAATGTTGCTCAAGTTTTCTTTGACCTTGCTGTTTATCTTTATATACATATCAACCTCTACGCCCCTTGCATGCAAAAATAGAATCCTTGAACTTCATACAGCTAAATGCAGTGCCGTCCGACAGCCTTTGTCTCTTACCCCCAACGACCAACATTTCAAACTGCAGAAAAATTTGCAGATAGCAAATGCTGCCCGCCTTTGGGAAGGAGTTTTCATGCAGCAAAAGCCTATCAGGGTTGCGGTTATAGACTCGGGCATCGCCCCTGGGCACTATGATTTAAAAAACAGGGTGCTTGCAGGGTATAATGTTTTAGACAAAAGCTCAAACGTGCAAGATGGCACCGGTCACGGCACAAAGGTTTCCGGCATAATCGCCGCCGAGCATAACAACAGCCTTGGAATATCAGGCGTTGCAGGGCCCTTTGACGTTAAAATCCTGCCCATAAAGGTAATAGACGAAGGTATGCAAACCACTTTAGCAGAAAACATTGCCGCAGCGGTAAACTATGCAATTTTGCAAGGAGTTGATGTTATAAACATAAGCTATGGCGGACTGCAGTACTCATCCACCGAGCATAACGCAATAAAAAACGCAGTGGCAAACGGCATTGTGGTTGTGGCCCCGTCCGGAAACGACTATTCCCACAACACATACTATCCCGCCGCTTACGATGAAGTTATTTCCGTCGGCTCCCATGAAGAAGATTTTTCAATTTCCAGCTTCACAAGCGTAAATCCCGGCCTGGATATTTTAGCCCCCGGGTTTGCCATCCGCACAACAGAGCCTCCAGACGGCATTTCCAATCCCAACTCAACATTTGGCTCATCCTTTGCAGCCGCTTTTGTATCAGGAATATGTTCCATAATAAAAGCCATCTGTCCAAGCCTTTCCCCTTCCCAGATAAAAGAAATCTTAAAATCTACCGCTATTACCAACAGCACCCGTCATCTTTGCGTGGACAGCTTATCTGCCATAAAATCCGCAGCAAATATATCATACCCAGCGGAAATCGAGTTGGAGTATGATAACATGCGCCTTTCGGCAGGGTATGAAAAATTTAGTATAAAAGCAATCGTATCAGGGAATCCTGACCATGTCATATGGCACAAAAATAGCGATTACGTTTATGCATGCTCGGGAGAGGAATTTTCCTTCAGCGGCGCCACTTTAAAAGAAAGCGGCTTTGTCCGGGGCAAGCTGCCCTTTTTGGAAAATTCTGACCAATGCAGCTATACCTATTTTCCTTCCAACCTTGTCACCAGCTTGGACAACGGGCTTTGGAGGGTGGATGTGGAAAATGGCTTTCTCCTTGAAAACTTTGACCCAAACCATACAAGCTATACAATAATATCCCACTTTGCAGACGAAATCCCGCAAATCAGACCTCGAATCGGGCGGGACATAACCTTTGGCGAAAAATATCCCAAACAAGTTGGCGATACATATAAAATAACCGTAATGGACAGCCAGGGTAACCGCCGAACGTACTTTTTCGAGATAAAACCGCCGCAAAACACTGTGTCAACCACCGCTACGGTGCAAAACAACACTGCTGATTTTATTTTGAATTATTACTTTAAAGAAAACGTACCAACCATTCTTCACATGATATGCGCTGTGTACGAACCAAACCAAGACACCTTGATAAAGCTAAAATATGTGTCGGTATTTCCTGCCGAAGGCACGGGAACATACAAGGAAAGCCTTGAAGTTCCCCCAAATGCAAAGGTAAAGGCTATTATTTTAAAAGATATTGAAAATTTAGTTCCTTATTGACACAAAAGCTTAAAACAATTATAATACTTATTATACAAGCGGAGGTGAGATTATGGACGCTGACCCTTTAAGTTTCAATCAAAACATCAAAAACACAATATTATGGGAGTCCGTAATCTTATATGCGGTCTCCCATTAAGGAGGCCGATTTTTTATGATATCGTATTACAAGACCGTCGGCAACGTAATTGAGCAGATTGACGCAATAGAAAACGATTGCTGGATTAATTTGACAAACCCTAACGATGCCGAAATTGCTGCTGTAACGCAGGCACTGTCCCTCGACCCCGGCTTTGTTCGTGCTGCATTGGACGAGGAGGAAACATCCCGCGTGGAGGCAGAGGAAAATCAGACTTTGATTATTATCGACATTCCCTTTGCCCAAAAACAAAACGATACTTTAACCTATGAAACAGTGCCTTTGGGCATAATAGTCACACCAAAAAATATAGTTACCGTATGCCTTAAAGATACCATGTCCTTAAGGGAATTTACGGAAGGAAAGGTTAAAAACGTATATACCAACCTTAAAACAAGGTTTATATTCCAACTGCTTTATAAAATTGCTTCACATTATTTGTTGTATCTTCGCCAAATAGACAAAATAAGCAGCTATATTGAAAAACAACTGCATGTTTCCATGAGAAACAAAGAGCTTATACAGCTTTTGGACCTGCAAAAAAGCCTTGTGTTTTTTTCAACTTCCCTAAAGGCTAACGACGCAACGCTGGAAAAACTTTTGCGAGGCAGGTTTATAAAGATTTACGAAGAGGACCAGGACCTTTTGGAAGATGTTCTCATCGAGGTTAAGCAGGCTATTGAAATGTCCGGCATATACAGCGATGTTTTGTCAGGGACCATGGATGCTTTTGCCTCTTTAATATCCAACAACCTTAACATCGTTATGAAAAGGCTTACGGTGGTAACAATTATAATGTCAATCCCCACTATGGTTGCCAGCTTTTACGGTATGAACGTAAGCGGAATACCGCTTCCGAGTTTTTGGCCGGCTACAATCTTTTCCTTTGCTTTGGCAGGCATAATCGGATTTTATATGTATAGAAAAAACATGTTTTAACACCGTACAAAACAAAAGCCTTTTGAAAAAATATATTTTGAAATTTCAGGTGGATTTTAAAAAAGTCTGTAAACCCTATTAATAGTTCTTGACTTTATTGCGCCAATGGTGTAAAATGCTTTTCATACGAAATAAGTTTTTTGATTTTTTTGCAAAATCGTTTTTGCTTTTTGCAAATTATAATATTTTAGCACATAGAGGTGATTGGTCATGAAAGAAAGCGGTAAAAACCGCACACTGGAAATTCCCGATGAGCTTTTGGAGCTTGCCCGCAAAAACATTTCCATCAACCCTAAATATTACGAGGAATATAATGTAAAAAGAGGTCTTAGAAACTCCGACGGCACAGGCGTTTTGGTAGGCCTTACGGTTATTGGCGATGTGCATTCCTACATATTGGAGGAAGGCAAAAAGGTTGATGTTCCGGGAAAGCTTTTATATAGAGGAATTGACGTTTCGGACATTGTAAATGCCTGCATGAAGGAAAACCGTTTTGGTTTTGAGGAAGTAGTGTATTTGCTTTTATTCGGCATTTTGCCGACAAAGAAGCAGCTTGACGATTTTTCAAAATACCTTGCAATGTACAGAAGCCTGCCTGCTTATTTTATGGAGGATATGATTCTAAAGGCTCCCAGCAAGGACATTATGAACAAGCTTGCAAGGTCTGTTTTGGCCCTTTATTCATATGATGACAACCCGGACGATTTGAGCCTTGGGAACATACTGCGCCAGTCATTCGAGCTTATTGCGCGTTTCCCAACGCTGACCGCCTATGCATATCAGGCAAAGGCGCATTATTACGACTCCAAGGGGCTTTTCATCCATTCGGTAAGGGAGGACCTTTCCATAGCCGAATCCTTCCTGCACCTTATGAGGCATGACAACCGGTTTACGGAGGAAGAAGCCAAAATTTTAGACCTGTGCATGATTCTGCATGCAGAGCACGGGGGCGGAAACAACTCCGCCTTTACAACCCATGTGGTCTCCTCCTCGGGAACGGACACATATTCCGCAATTTCGGCGGCTATTGGCTCTCTTAAGGGCCCGAAACATGGCGGCGCCAACAACAAGGTAATGGGCATGATGGACGAGATTAAAGCCAACGTGAAGGATTGGTCAAACGAAAACGAATTGGGCGATTATATCAGAAAAATAATAAGCAAACAGGCTTATGACAATTCCGGCTTGATTTACGGATTCGGACATGCCGTTTATACAATTTCCGACCCCAGAACAGAAGTGTTAAAGCAAAGTGCACGGGTTTTGGCGGAAAAGAAAAACAGGCTGGACGAATTTTGCCTATATGATTCAGTAGAAAAAATTGCTCCGAAAATTTTTGCGGAAATGAAAAACCAAGACAAGGTCCTTCCTGCCAACGTGGACTTTTACAGCGGTTTTGTTTACAGCTTGCTGGACATCCCACCGGAGCTTTACACGCCTATTTTTGCAATGTCAAGGATTGTAGGCTGGTGCGCCCATAGAATAGAAGAGGTTATGACCAGCAGCAGGATTATCCGCCCCGCATACAAGAGCGTTTCGCAAAAGGCGGAATATATCCCTATCGACAAAAGATAAGCTAAAAATGTATAAAAAATACCTCCTTTGGAAATAATGACCATTGGAGGTGTTTTTATTTTATGAAAGTAAATAAAAATCTTGTTAAATTGTTAACCAGCAAGGGGTTCTACATACTCCTTGCACTCAGCATTGGCGTTGTTGGGATTGCAGGATATGTGGCAAACCAAAAAGTACAAAAAGAAGCGGCCCAGGCCAAGCTCAAGCAAGCATCGGAAGAGCTTAAGCTTACCCTGCCCCCAAAAGAGGAGGTGACGGCAAATGCGCCGCTTTCGCCAAAGCCTGTAGTAACAGCCACCGAAACTGCCACCTTGCCCGCAGCTAAAACTTTGGAAGAAGAAAAAACCCCGCCGCCAGGCAGCTTTATTTTGCCCTTGCAAGGTGAGATGCTTCAAGAGTTCTCTCCCGAGCAGCTTATAAAGAGCAAAACAATGAACGATTGGCGGGTTCACACCGGGGTGGATATAAGGGGAGATATCGGAAGCCAAGTAAAAGCGGCAGCAGCAGGCATAGTAACCAAAGCATATTTCGACGACATGATGGGCGTTACGGTTGTTATCCAGCACGCAGACGGTTTTGAAACCATTTACTCAAACCTTCAAACAGGCATGCTTGTGGAAGAAGGGCAGGAGGTAAGGCAAGGAGATGTAATAGGCGGAGTAGGGGTCAGCGCACCATCGGAAATCAGCGAGCCTCCACACCTGCATTTTGAAATGAAAAAGGACGGACTTTTTGTAAATCCCTTCGACCATATTGATTAGCAGGCACCTCTGTGGTATAATACCACAGAGGTGTTTTAAATTATGATTATGAACGAAAAATTTGATATATACATGAATCTTCTTTTAGAATGGAACAAAAAAATAAACCTCACAGCCATAACCGAGCCTGCCGAGATAATAACCAAGCATTTTTTCGACAGCCTTGCCTGCGAGGAGTATATAAGCCATGGCGCAAGCGTTGTTGACGTGGGTACGGGGGCCGGGTTTCCGGGAATCCCCCTTAAAATAGAGCGGTCGGACATTTCCCTAACCCTTATGGACTCCCTTAACAAAAGGATAAATTTTTTAAAGGAAGTTTGCTCCAAAACAAATACAGAAGCCGAATGTGTCCATATCCGCGCGGAGGACGCAGGCAAAGACAAAGCCTTTCGCGAAAAATTTGATGTAGCGGTAAGCCGGGCGGTGGCAAACCTTACAGTACTTTCCGAATATTGCCTTCCGCTGGTTAAAAAGGGTGGTGTAATGCTTGCCATGAAAGGAAAGGATATACAACAGGAGCTTGACGAGGCTCTGCCAATAATTGAAAGGCTTGGCGGAACGGTAAAAGGCGTAAAGCCATACACAATCAAGGGAACGGACATAACCCACAGCATTGTAATTATCGAAAAGACAGCCCCAACGCCGCCCAAATACCCTCGAACAGCCGCAAAAATCAAAAAGAGCATTAAAAAATAATCCATGCCAATGTTTAAAAAAATATTGACATAGACAAGAAATTATGATATATTATAATTCGCTCCGTAAAAGGTGTTTTTTTTGTTTGCTTAAAAAAAGCTATTGCCAAAAGTTAAAAATAAGCAAATAAACGTCCTTTTTTGTACTTACTCTTTTATATAGAAGTTGTATAATTTTACGGAATTGCCATGGGCTAAGTTAATTATTTTGGAGGTTGCGATTATGAGAGTTAAAATTACATTGGCATGCACCGAGTGCAAGCAGAGAAACTACGATACCACAAAAAACAAGAAAAACAACCCGGACAGGCTTGAAATGAAAAAATACTGCAGGTTTTGCAGAAAGCACCAACTGCACAAGGAAACAAAATAATGCAACTTTTGCGTTAATGCAATTTTTGCAATATAATATGGAGGTTTCTCATGAGCAATAAAAAACAAAAAAAGTTCCTCAGCGGGCTTGTCGGCTATTTTAAAGATGTCCGCGCGGAGCTAAAAAAAGTTGTATGGCCTACCTTTAAGCAAATACAAAACAACACGGCAATCGTTATTATTTCCCTTTTGCTTGTAGGTGCAATGATTTGGGTGATTGACCTTGGCTTTGGCAAGACTTTGGGGTTGGTTGTGGACTCCGCAGATCAAAACATTCAAATGCAGGATGATGCCAGCTTTCCGGAAGGTTTTGACACCGAAGGTTTAGACAATATCGATTTAGACGAATCATCTGAAATACCTGACGAAAATGTTGATTTGGAAGGTGCGGAGGATACGGAAGGTGAAGCGGCAGACGACCAGGCGACCACTTCATCCGAAAACGAATCCTCTCAATCAGAATGAGCAGCGAAGCAAAATGGTATGTTGTGCATACCTACTCAGGATACGAAAACAAAGTTAAGGTTAATTTAGAAAAAACCATAGAAAACCGTGGGATGCAGGATGCGATTTTTGAAATCCAAGTACCCATGGAAGAAGTTGTTGAAATAAAAGACAACAAAAAACGCACAATTATGCGTAAAAGGTTTCCCGGCTACGTTATAATCAAAATGATAATGACGGACGAAACCTGGTACGTTGTAAGGAATACCCGTGGTGTAACCGGCTTTGTGGGTCCCGGCTCTAAGCCAGTTCCCTTAACTGACGAGGAAATTCTAAACATGGGCATAGAAACCCAAACTGTCGTTTTAAGTTATGATGTGGGCGACAGCGTGAAGATTATCCAAGGACCATTGGAGAATTTTGTCGGTATTGTGGATGAAATTAACCATGAAAAGAAAAAGGTCCGTGTTATTGTTTCCATGTTTGAACGCGAAACCCCCATTGAATTGGAGTTTAACCAAATCGAAGTTATAAAATAGTATAAATCCGACATATTCGGTTTTATAGTGGGAGGGAAAACACACTCCCGTTTGTACCACAAAATACCGCTTGGATTTTCCCTTCGGTATAAAGTTAGGAGGTGTACGATAATGGCTCAAAAAGTAGTAGGTTTTATAAAACTACAAATTCCTGCAGGTAAGGCAACTCCTGCGCCGCCGGTAGGTCCTGCCCTTGGTCAGCACGGTGTTAATATTATGGACTTTTGCAAACAGTTCAACGAAAAAACCGCAAAAGATGCCGGTCTTATAATTCCGGTTGTCATAACCGTGTATGCTGACAGGTCCTTCTCCTTTATTACAAAAACTCCGCCGGCTTCCGTTTTAATCAAAAAAGCTTGCAAAATTGACAAAGCCAGCGGCGTTCCCAACAAAGACAAGGTTGCCACATTGAGCAAGGCTGATTTACGCGCAATTGCAGAGCAAAAAATGCCTGACCTTAATGCAGCTACCGTTGAGGCTGCTATGGAAATGATTGCAGGAACAGCAAGAAGCATGGGTGTAACAGTAGAACAGTAGGCAAAGTGCCTGCAAAGTCAATAATTTCGTGGGAGGGTTTGCTTATTTAGGGAGGCTTGCCTTTTTAAATCAGGCAAAAATCCGCTTAAACCACAAGGAGGTAAATAAATGTTTAGAGGTAAAAAATATCAAGACAGCGTTAAGCTGATTGATAAAACGCGTCTTTACGACCCGGCTGAGGCTATTGACCTTGTCGAAAAAACCGCCAAGGCAAAGTTTGACGAAACGGTCGAAGCGCATATACGTTTAGGTGTTGACTCTCGTCACGCCGACCAGCAAGTTCGCGGGGCTGTTGTTCTTCCCCACGGTACAGGCAAAACCGTTAGAGTGCTTGTTTTCGCCAAAGGCGAAAAAGCCGACGAGGCGGAAAAAGCAGGCGCGGATTTTGTCGGCGCAGAAGAGCTTATCCCAAAAATTCAAAACGACAACTGGCTTGAATTTGACGTTGTTGTGGCAACACCGGATATGATGGGTGTAGTTGGCAGACTGGGAAGAGTTTTAGGACCCAAAGGCCTTATGCCAAGCCCAAAGGCAGGCACCGTTACCAACGATGTTGCAAAAGCTATAGATGAAATTAAATCCGGTAAGATTGAATACCGCCTTGACAAGTCAAATATTATTCACTGCCCCATAGGAAAGGTTTCCTTTGGCTCCCAAAAGCTGCAGGACAATTTCAACACACTGCTTGAAGCTGTTATAAAAGCAAAGCCGGCTGCGGCAAAGGGTCAGTACCTAAGGAGTATTTCAGTTTCATCTACAATGGGGCCGGGTATAAAAATAAATCCCGCAAAAGTTTAATAATTTGTTGTTGACAAAACTTTGTTTTAATGTTAAAATGTTTCTCGTATCAATTAAATATTGAAAAATGTTGTCCATAGACTTAGGTTGAAGGCTTTTGCCTTCTGTAAATCCTGACGAGGAAACAAAATCCAAAGTCCTAAAGCGTCCATGTCTTATGCATGGAGCGTTGGTGATATATGATTTTAAGTTCTTCGTAATGTCTATGTACGAAGAGCTTTTTTCATAAACGGCTTTGTTTTGTCTATCGGCCAAGTTTAGGAGGTGAAAACCAATATGCCAAGTGAAAAGGTTTTGGAAAAGAACAAGAAAAAGGTTGCCGAGATTGCTGAGCGTCTTAAAGGTTCTGTATCAGGCGTACTTATAGACTATCGCGGTCTAACCGTTTCCGAGGATACACAGCTTAGGTCAAAGTTTAGAGAAGCGGGCGTAAAATACACCGTTGTTAAAAACACTCTTACCAACTTTGCCGCGAAAGAGGCGGGGCTTGAAGACCTTGAGCCTGTTTTGCACGGTCCCACATCATTGGCAACTCATGAAACAGACGTTGTTGCTCCTGCAAAAATCATTGTAGATTTTGCAAAAGACCACAAGGTTGTTGAAATCAAATCGGGCTTTATTGAAGGCAAGGTTGTTTCCGTAGATGAAATCAAAGCTATTGCAAGCCTTCCTTCAAAAGAAGAGCTGGTTGCAAAAGCTCTTGCAGGATTCAATGCACCGATTGCAGGCTTCGTAAATGTTTTAAACGGCAATATTCGTGGCTTGGTAATTGCTCTTAACGCAATCGCTGAGCAAAAACAATAACAAATTTAAAAAATAAATGAAATTTAGGAGGATATATCATGTCAGAAAAAGTTACAAAGTTAATTGAAGATGTAAAATCTCTTACAGTATTGGAATTATCAGAATTGGTAAAGGCTCTTGAAGAAGAATTCGGCGTATCTGCTGCAGCTCCCGTTGCTGTTGCTGCTGCTCCTGCTGCTGGCGGTGCTGCCGGTGCTGCTGAAGAAAAAACAGAATTCGACGTTATTCTTGCAAGCGCAGGCGCTGAAAAAATCAAGGTTATCAAGGTTGTTCGTGAAATCACAGGCCTTGGCCTTAAAGAAGCAAAAGACTTGGTTGACGGTGCTCCAAAGCCGCTTAAAGAAGGCATTGACAAAGCAGCTGCTGACGAAATCAAAGCTAAACTTGAAGAAGTTGGCGCACAAGTTGAAGTTAAATAACTTAAGGATTTTTGTCCATTGTTACAGTCAAATCTGTAAAACGAAATTATATCTATTTATCAAGGTGGCTTTATGCCACCTTGATATTTTTTTATAGTCTGTATAAATTGGCAGACAGTTTAAAATCACTATTTTCAGCCATTCCATTGTACAGGACTTTTACATGCGCATTTTCATTTTACACCCTAAGGTTTGGATATAGGGCCTTATAATATTGGAATTATCCTTTTTTGCCTATTATGTTTAGAGAATCATCTCTCCCTTTAACATTTAACTCGGCATATTCTATCCTGTTTCTACCTGAAATTTTTGCTTTATACAGCAATTTATCCGCCATGGACACAATATCCACAAGAGAAATCTCCGGTGAGTATTGGACCGCAGTTATCCCAAAGCTTGCAGTAACGAAATTAGAAGCAAGGGATTTTTTATGTTCAATCTCTAAACTTTGAATTCTTTTGCGGATATTTTCAGCAATTATAACCGCAGAGCGAATATTTGTATCAGGCAATATGCATGCAAATTCCTCTCCACCGTAACGCGCCGCCAAATCCACCGTTCGATTTATGCAATACTCCAGCACACCGCCAATTTGGCGCAGGCAATCGTCTCCTGAAACATGTCCGTAATAATCGTTGTATTCCTTAAAATAGTCAATATCAAACAAAATAACCGACAATTTTGAGTTTGAGCGTTTAAGTCTTAAATACTCTCGCTCTAAAGTAGCGTCAAAGCATCTTCTATTTGCTATTCCCGTCAGACTGTCCGTGTTGCTAAGCTCTGTCAGCCGTCGATTGGATTCCTCCAACAAAAGCTCCATTTCCTTCCTTTTGTTTATATCCGTTAGCATGGCGAAAGAGCCTTCAAACCTGCCTGAATCATCCAAAAGCGCTGTTGCAGAAACCAAAAACCAATGCTCTTGCCCGTCCTTTTTTAAAAGTCGGCATTCATAAACCGAATCATCACCATTTTTCCGAAGATTCTCTTGATAATTATAAACAACCAGCTGCTCTTTAGGGAAGAAAGAAGCATACGGCCTTCCAAGCATTTCATCAATTGTATATCCAAGCATTTTTGCCATATTTTTATTGACAAAGGTAATCTTGTAATCATTATCGAAGATAAGAACTCCTTCAATGGCTGTTTCCACTATTTGTTGGAACCTAATTTTGCTTTTTTCCAAGGTTTTCTGAATTTCCTTCACCTGCATGTCGCTTTTTTCCTTGGCAAGCATCAGCAAAACAAACCCGCTTACCAAAAATATGCAAAAGCTTATGGTAGGTATCATGTTGAATATGACACTCCTGTCAAGCCTTAAAGCATATACAGGAGCCCCCCAGCATAATGCACCGCCAAGTAAAAACACCAAACCGGCTATGAAGTAGCATGCAGCCAAAATTGATTGCAACGAAAACTTTAAGCCGGACTTGTTAAACAAAAACAAGCTGGGTAAAATAAAAAATATGCTCTGGAGCAGAAAAACCAAGCCCAACCCATAAGGCGGCACTAAAAAAATCGTTGCCACGCACAACGCAGCAATTCCGGCAGATGTTAAAATATGTACCCACCGCCTTACAAGCCTACCGGATAAAAACCGTACAGCCCAAGCCTCATAGGCACAGCCAAGCAGCAGTGCAGTGTTTGCCAGCATTGTTACTGCATCATAAGTCTCGGTTCTGTAGTAAAGCATCAAAGAGCCTATGGCTTGCAAAATCTTTGCCGCAACCCAAAAAGGAACTCTTTGGTGGTTGTTTCTATTAAATTGGAATATCATAAGCAGCAGCCCAAACAGCAACGAGCCGACCGCCAACATCAACATTACAGTCCTTAAATCCACAGTAATCCCTCAAAGCTTGATTTTTGATAATTTAAATATCCGTTCTTGTTATACTATTATATTTTAAAATCGCTTCAATGTCAAAAGTTTTCTTTATCAATTTTCATGTTGACATATTATAATTATATTGCTATGATTAAATAAGCACAGTGGATAATTATTGTCCGTTATATGAATAATATTGCTATGCTAAAGGAGGGGAAGGAAAGCATGATTGATATTGAAGGGCGCCTTTATACCCAAAAGCGTGAAATCGGCTGGGAGGATTACAGCCGTGACATATCCGTCAGCTCCTGCGGATATCAAAAGTTTATGACTCATAAGCTTAAGCAGTTAAGGTCCTTGGGGCGAGTGGATTTTCAAATTATTTATATTACCAGGGGGCATGGAAACTATTATATAGACGGAAAGATGAAACGAATAGGCGAAGGCTGCATTGTATTATACCGTCCCCACCAGCGGCAGGAATATTACTATCTGCCTGATAATACGGAAGTATATTGGGTTCATTTTACAGGCAAGGATGCCCAAAAACATATTGCCGATATGGATTCAGGCATGGAAATTGGGATAAGCAATGAAGTTTCACAGATTTTCACATCCATCATTTATGCACTTCAAACCCGCCGTCCCATGTTCCACGAAATTGCAAACGCTCTATTTCTTCAGCTTATTTATACTATAAAGCAGTGTGCAGAGGAATTTAAAAAAGGAAGAGTGGATATTGATATTGAAAACCTTATCCTTACCATGCAAAATGAGTATAACAAAAAGTGGACCTTGGACAAAATGGCAGCCGCCTGCGGCCTTAGCAAATACAGGCTTGCCCACAAATTTAAGGAATATATGGGAATTGCGCCTGTTCAATATATTACGAAAATCAGAATGGACAAGGCCAAAAGGCTTTTATCCGAAAGCACCATGCCCGTCAGGGAAATTGCAGGCGTTTTAGGGTATGACAACGCACTTTATTTTAGCAGGCTTTTTAGAAAGCACGAAGGAATGTCCCCTACCGAATATAGGGATATGTTCAAAATCTAAAGCGGCGCATAAGGCGCGGCTGAATTTTCGATACAAAAAGGACAAGATATTTAAAAATTTTAAAGTATCTTGTCCTTTTATAATTGGTTTTATTTATATCACTAAAATTTTTCAAGCTTTTTGCAGCTAATTGGTTTTTGCATTGTCGCTGTCCTCAGGCCAGCGGGCAGAGCTTGTAAGAATGCTGACCTTGCTGTTTTGAACACTGGCAATGCCGCCAAAGACGGTTATCTTTTTTTCTTTTCCTTCGTCAAAAATGCGCACAGCCCCGTCAGCCAGCACCGCCGCCGTGGCTTCATGTCCGGGTAAAACACCCATATCGCCACTTATGCTGCGAAAGATTACCATATCGGCTTTTTGGTCAACCTTCACCTCATGGGGCGTTGTTATTTTCAAGTGTATCTTTTTTTCACTCATGCCATCACCCATTTGATTTTTTAAACCGCTCGACCACCTCGTCAATGGTTCCTGCATTCAAAAACATTCCCTCGGGTATCTCGTCGTGGATTCCTTCAACAATCTCTTTAAAGCCCCGTACAGTTTCGGCTACGCTGACGTATCTTCCGGGAATTGACGTATATTTTTCCGCCACATAAAAGGGCTGGGAAAGAAAGCGCTGGATTTTCCTTGCCCTGTTTACAATTATTTTATCATTTTCAGACAGCTCGTCAATACCAAGTATGGCAATAATATCCTGCAAGTCCTTGTATCGCTGTAAGATGCTTTGCACCTCTCGTGCAACGTCATAATGCTCCTGTCCGACAATGTCCGGCTCGAGTATTCGGGAGTTGGATGCAAGAGGGGATACCGCCGGATATATTCCCTGCTCAACAATGTCACGGGACAAAACTATTACCGCATCCAAGTGAGCAAAGGTTGTGGCGGGAGCCGGGTCTGTAAAGTCGTCGGCAGGCACATAAATCGCCTGAACAGACGTTATAGAGCCTGATTTTGTTGATGTAATGCGCTCTTGAAGGCTGCCGATTTCGTTAGCAAGGGTGGGCTGATAACCAACTGCGCTTGGAACCCTGCCAAGCAGTGCCGACACCTCTGACCCTGCTTGCACAAAACGGAAAATATTATCAATAAACAAAAGCACGTCTTGATTTGCCCTGTCACGGAAATACTCCGCCATGGTAAGCCCTGTAAGCCCAACCCTCATTCTAACCCCGGGCGGCTCGTTCATCTGCCCGAACACCAAGGTTGTCTTGTCCAAAACTCCGGACTTAATCATGTCATAGTACAGGTCATTTCCTTCACGGGTACGCTCACCAACGCCGACAAAAACGGAATATCCGCCGTGCTGTGTTGCAATGTTGTTAATAAGCTCCATAATAAGAACAGTTTTTCCAACGCCCGCACCGCCAAACAGACCAATTTTTCCACCCTTTGGATATGGGCAAAGAAGGTCTATGGCTTTTATCCCCGTTTCCAAAATCTCGGGGGTTGCAATCTGCTCCGACAAGCTGGGCGGCTCTCTGTGAATGGGCCAATGCTCTTTAGTTTCGGGGTTTGGCTTATTATCAATGGCACCGCCAAGAACGTTAAGCATTCTGCCCAGCGTCTGCTCCCCCACCGGCACGGATATGGGCATACCTGTATCTATCGCCTCCATACCGCGGGTAAGCCCGTCTGTGGGGCTCATGGAAATGCAGCGGACAGTACTGTCCCCTAAATGCTGCATAACCTCCAGCACAACAGTATCCTCGCCATGCTTTACCTCTATTGCATTATACAAGGAAGGAAGCTCGTCCTCAAAGCGAACGTCAAGAACCGCGCCCACTATTTGCACAATCCTTCCAATATTTTTATAGGACATGTAAATCCCACCTTTACTGTAAAATGTTTGCGCCGCCTACAATTTCGCTAAGCTCCTGTGTAATGGCAGCCTGGCGCTTGCGATTATACATAAGGTTCAGCTCTTCGATAATATCAGCGGCATTTTTGCTTGCAGAATCCATGCTAATCATTCGCGCGGCATGCTCACAAGCCGCCGATTCCGCCATTGCCGCATAAATATATGTGTGCAGATACAGCGGCATTACATTATTTAAAAACGAGTTTATGTCAGGCTCGAAATTTATTTCTGTTTCCTTCTTAAAGCTGTCCTCCTGGCCTGCTATGGGCAAAATCTTCTCCACACGGGGATTGTAGCTTAAAATTGACTTAAAATGTGTGTACGCAATAAAAACCTCGTCAACCTCTTCGGAAATATAAAGGGACTTTATAAAATCTACCAAAGGCTTTGTGTCCTCATACATCCCCGCCTCTGATATTTCCATGTCTTTTACTATGTTTTTGCCCCGTTTTTTAAAAAATTCCTTTCCCTTTGCCCCAACTACAACAAGCTTTTCTTTTTTACCTTCCCTTTCGATATGGGACAGGGCTTCTTCGGCAATATTTGTGTTATAGCTGCCGCAAAGACCTCTGCCGCTGGTTATTATAATATATGCAGTGTTTTTGACCGGCCGCGGCTTGACAAAAATATTGCCCTCTACTTCCTGGCAATATTTAAGGTCATCGATTACAGCTTTTATTTCATCAAAAAAAGGGCGTGCCCCACTTAGCCTTTCTTTCGCCTTGCCAAGCTTGGCAGACGAAACCATGTTCATAGCCTTCATAATTTGCCGGGTCGTGCTTACATTTGCTTTTCTTTGCTTTATGGATTTTATCGAAGCCATGGCACACCTCCCTAACTGAAGCTTTGCATTCCTTTAAACTCGGCAACAGCTTCTTTGATTTGCTTCTCAAGCTCTTCGGATATTTCGCCGGTTTTACGTATTTCATCCGTAATGTGCTTGCCTTTTTGTTCTATAAAGGCTAAAAAGCCCTTTTCAAACTCTCGGATTTTGTCAACAGGCACATCCGCAAGGTGCTTATTAATCAGCACATATAAAATCAAAACCTGCTGCTCCACCGGCATTGGGCTATATTGCGGCTGCTTTAGCACCTCTATTATCCTCTCGCCGTGACTTAGCCGCTCGATGGTATCCTGACTTAAATCAGAGCCAAACTGGGCAAAAGCCGCAAGCTCCCTATACTGGGCAAGCTCAATCCTAAGCGGTCCTGCAAGATGCTTCATCGCCTTTATTTGGGCAGAGCCCCCCACACGTGAAACGGAAAAGCCCGGGTTTATGGCAGGGCGGATACCGTTGTTGAAAAGCTCCGACTCAAGGTAAATTTGCCCGTCGGTAATGGAAATAACGTTGGTGGGAATATATGCGGATATATCCCCCTCCTGTGTTTCTATAATAGGTATGGCGGTTAAAGAGCCGCCGCCATGCTCGTCGCTCATACATGCAGCCCGCTCCAAAAGGCGCGAGTGCAGATAAAAAACATCCCCCGGGTATGCTTCACGCCCCGGCGGACGACGAAGAAGCAGGCTTATTGCCCTGTATGCAACAGCATGCTTTGACAAATCATCGTAAACTACCAAAACATCCTTTCCCTCTGCCATCCATTCCTCGCCCATAGCGCACCCTGCATAGGGCGCTATATATTGCAAGGATGCGGCATCGCTGGCAGTTGAAACCACCACCGTTGTATATTCCATGGCGCCAGCTTTATCAAGGGCATTAACAATTCGTGCAACCGTCGAAGCCTTTTGCCCGATTGCCACATATATGCACAAAACATCCTTACCCTTTTGATTAATAATAGTATCTATGCAAATGGCAGTCTTTCCCGTCTGACGGTCGCCTATGATAAGCTCCCTTTGCCCTCTGCCAATGGGCACCATAGCATCTACTGCCTTAATTCCGGTTTGCAAAGGCACGTTTACCTCCCGTCGCACAATAACGCTGGGAGCAGGGCTTTCTATGGGACGATGCTTAGCGGTTTTAATAGGACCTTTTCCGTCTATGGGCTCCCCCAAAGCATTTACAACACGCCCAATCATTGCATCTCCAACCGGCACCTGTGCCATTGTGCCTGTCAGCCTTACAGGGTCTCCTTCTTTAATGCTTGCGTCCGAGCCCATGATTACAGCACCAATGCTGTCCTCATCAAGGTTTAGCGCCATGCCGTAAACCCCGCCGGGAAACTCCAAAAGCTCACCGCTCATGGCATCATACAGTCCATAAACACGGGCGATGCCATCGCCTACCTGTATGACCGTGCCGGACTTTGAAACATCCACTGTGGATGAAAATGCCTTTATTTGCTGCTTTATAACACTACTTAGCTCTTCGGGCTTTACAATCATACGACAACCCCTCTCTTAATGCTTTCTTTCATGCTGCGAAGCTGCGACCTTAGCGTACAGTCTATAAGACGCCCATCCACATGGATATAGAAACCGCCTATTATCTGGGGGTCTATTTCGACTGTCATTTCAACTTCTTTGTCCAGTTTTTTCGACAGCAGCGCACAAAGGTCTGCAATTTGCTCTTTTTTAAGCTCTGTTGCAGACACAACTTTCGCAACCACTTTTCCTCTATGGCGGTTTGCCATATCTATATATAGTGAAAGAGCCGGGACAATATATGCCTCACGGCTTTTGGAAACAGCAAGATGTAAAAAACCCATCAAACCGCTTGAAATCTTATCCTTAAAAAGATTTTGAAGAAGCTTTAGTTTATCCATGTCCAAAATATGCGGATGGACTAAAAAACCCTTAATTTCGCTGTCTTTTAAAGTATCCCGCAGGAAAACAGCCTCCTCTATAAACCTTTGGGATGCTTCACTCTCTAAGGATAACTCAAACAAGGTTTTGGCAAGGCGCTGTATTAGTGTGTCCATGTCGATTCCTCCAACTGCGCCATTGCTTCATTAAACAGTTTTTCTTGAGTTTCGCTGTCTATGGACTGCTTTATAAATTTTTCCGCCATCAGCGAAGCCAATTCAATAATATATGTCTCAGTCTCTTCCTTCAAGCGCTCTTTTTCATGCAAAATACTTTCCTCGGTACGTTTTTTAATGCTTGCCGCCTCGGCCTTTGCCTCCTCTAAGATTTGCTTGCTCCTCTCGACAGCGTCGGCCTTTGCGGCCTCTAAAATCTTTTCTCGCTCTATATCGATTTGTTTAAGCTTTTTCTCATACTCGGCCCTTAGCATATCAGACTTGGCCATCTTTTCGCTTGCATCGCTAAATTGCTTTTTTATCCTTTCGCTGCGCTCTCGCATAAATTTTTGCACAGGTCTGTATAGTATAAACCCCAATGCGACAGCTAAAACACCTGTATTAAAAAGCTGAATTGCAATGCTTATAAACATTTGCTGGTCCAAACCAAAAACACGTCCGGCAGGCACCTCGGAAAGCATGCTTGCTAAATTAAAATTCAAATCTGAAGGCCTCCCCTCATTGAAATGTCCGTAATTTAAGACATTATCCGCCTATATGCTGAAGGTAAATGTTTACCAAAGGATTGGCAAAAAGCAATATAATGGAAATCAAAAGACCATAAATACCAGAAGTTTCAACCATTGCAAGACCTAGAAACATTGTGGTCCTGATGGAATTTTCCGCCTCCGGCTGACGGGCAATGGATTCGATTGCCTTAGCAGCAACATTACCCTGTCCTAAGGTTACCAAAAGTCCGTTTAAAACTGCAATTGCTGCTGAAATTTGGGCTATTGCGATAATAAAAGCTAATGGATCTTGCATAAATAATTCCTCCAATTCATTTTGTTATTATTATTTTAATTAATCGACTGCTCCTCTTATAAATATAAGGCTGAGAATGCAAAAAACATATGTTTGCAATATGCCTGAGAACAAGTCGAAATATACATGTAAAAATGCCGGTATGACAAACCTCACAAAAACAGGGGTTATGGAATAAAACAAGGTCATAAGAATCATCCCCGACAGCACATTCCCAAACATACGAAAACTAAGTGATACGGGAAGTGCAAGCTCTCCTATAAGGTTTAGCGGCAAAAATACGGGATGGGGCTCAAAAAAGCCTTTTATATAACTTCCCTTTTTATATTTTATTCCCAAAAAGTGTATCAGCCCAAAGGTTGAAATGGCAAAAGCAAAGGTTGTTGCCCAATCGGCGGTGGGAGGCCTAAGCCCCAAAAGCCCGCTTAAATTCGATGCAAGGATAAGCGTAAAAACTGTAAAAAACCATGTGCCAAGGGGCTCGAGCTTGTCCCCAATGTTTTGATAGAAAAATCTGTCGAACATTTCGATTGCTGCCTCGATTGCATTTTGAAAACCGCTGGGAATCTCTTTGAATTTGCAAAGCCTAATGCGCACAAATATAGCAAATGCAATAAGAAACAGCATTATAAGCCATGTATTGAAAATGGTCCGTGTAATCCATACCTCTATTCCGAATATTTCAAAGGCCCACAGGTTATCAATGTTTAAATCCAATTTTTACACCGCCCTTTGTTAAAACATTAGAATGCTTTGATAATTTTCATAACATACACAGAAATCTGAAAAGCAAAAACCCCTGCTACAACGCCCCATAGGTTTATTACAGAAACAAGTGCGCCCAACAAAAGCGCTGCTGCGGTGAGCAAAAGGCGCAAAAAGTGCTGCTGGTTAACATACCGCGAAGCCGCTTTTTCCTCCATTGAAAGTGCTTTATCAACAGTTTTTGAAAGAAGCATTACCTTAATAACGCTGACAATTGTGCCAATCAGCACTCCAAATATAAAAGGCAGGCACGAAATCGAGCGGTAATAAACAGCACTAATTACAACAAAAATCAAAGACAGGGCACAAATTGTCAAGATCATTTTTTTAGCAAGATTATTCAATCTTATAACACACCTTTCAGCCGGGCAGTCATTTGGGGCTTCCCAAATCGAACACCGCCTTTATTGCGGCACCCGCACCTAACAAAGAAAAAAGTAGCAAAAGCCATGGCGAAGTATCCAAGAGGTTGTCTAAAAACCTGCCCAGAAATACACCAATCAGCAAGCATGCTACTATTGTTATTCCTAATTGAGAAAAAGATGACAGCGCGCGCAGAAAATCACCATTTTGTTTTGAGCTGTCCTTTTCAAGCTTGTTTTTCAGAATTTTTACCCCTTTCAACTATAAAAACACAAATATCGAGCGTAAAATATTCGGTCAAAAACAGCTAAATCACGCCGTCCCACAACAGGGCAATATTAATATATATAACTCAGCAATAAATACACACTGATTAGCTTACTGTAGGTCTGGACATTTCTTTTTACAATTTTCTTTATTCTACCACAAACCTCCTATAATGTCAATTAAAAAGCTACATAT
>JAQVDK010000104.1 GCA_028697835.1 Eubacteriales bacterium
GCTTGCACGTATCTTTTTTTCGTGTTATCTTACACATAGTCGTTTCCATTTGTAGGTTTTTTTCCTTTTTTAAACCTACCAGAGGCCTTTCAGATCTCATTTCTTTCATACTAAGTTAACAGAGCCTCAAATAATATTATAGCTATATTATAGCACAAAATTATCGTCAAAAAAAGTTTAAAACTTTTTCTGTAGTTTTCAATGGGTATTTTTCGTTTTTTAAGAAAAACTATATTTAATAAATGTTAAAGGAAGGTCGCATAGTTATGAACATGTTTACAAGCCATAAAATTATTGAAAATAAAGACGGGGATATATTAATACTATACCTTAACCCCATGCTTGAGGAATTTGCAAAGCAGGCAGGAGCCGATATAGAGCCAAAGACCAAGGAAACCATTAAAAAAAGTGCAGAAGAATATATAAAATCAAAGCTGGCAGACAATAAAATCAGAATAGCAAAAGTCATGATGGGCCCTGTTTTGATTACCACCCTTACCTTTGGAGCACCCATAATTGAAAGTATGCCGGGCGGTCCAAATACCGTACAGGCGGCGCAAATAAAAGACAGGGCAAGCAAGATATATATAAATGGCAAAGAGCATACCTTTTCAAGGCCGGCGGTTATTATAGGCGGCACGACCTACGTCCCTATCCGCGAGATTGCAGAAGCCTTAGGCGGCGAAGTTTGGTGGAATGGAGAGTCGAGCACCGTTGGCATTAATAAAGACAACAAAAAAATAGCCTTCGTTGTGGGAGCGAACATAGCACGGGTTAACGGAAATGCAATATCCATGAAGCCGTCTTATATTGACAACGGAAGAACAATGGTGCCTTTAAGATTTGTCAGCGAAGCGCTTGGAATGTCGGTGTCATGGAACGGAAAAACAAAAGAAATATCAATTTCACAGCCAAAGCCGGGAAGCACCACCCCCACTCCGCAGACAAATACAACAACTTATGATTCTTATACCATACAATCAGGTGATAATATGTGGGACCTTAGCATAAGGTTTGGGATTCCTATGTATGAGCTGCTACAGGCAAATAATATGACGGAAAACAGCCCCTTGTCCGTTGGTCAAAAAATTAGTGTGCCGGTCCATCATATACCGGTTAAAAGCACCGTAAGCGAGAAGCATGGGGAGCATTTGGATTGGTGGACTGAGGCGCAGTATGTTTTTTCTATAGGCAAAACAGCCACCGTAGTGGATTTTCAGACAGGAAGGTCCTTTCAAATAAAGCGGACAATAGGCGCAAACCACGCAGACTGCGAGCCTCTTACCGCAAATGATGCAAAAGTTATAAAGGAAGTTTGGGGCGGAGCTTATTCGTGGAAGGAGCGGGCGGTGATTGTGCATGTTGACGGAAGAAAAATTGCGGCGTCGATGTCCTCCATGCCCCATGATATTCAATACATTTCCGGCAATAACTTTGACGGACATTTTGACCTGCATTTCAAAAACAGCACAAGGCACTCCGACGGAAAAGTCAGCCCCGCCCACCAAACACAAATTCAAATTGCCGCAGGCGTATCATAATTTGCCCGTCAAAGGGATTTGCGGCTTGAAAAATACAATTTTTTCTAATGGTTCTATTGTATATACTTTTCAAAAACAGTAAAAATATTAACGATAGGAGATGAGTAAAAATGAAAAAAGCTAAAAAAATAAGTTTTCTTCTTATTTTTACGTTTGCGCTGCAAACAGTTGTTTTTGCAACTGACGTAAAGTTTGTAGACGCAAAAGATGCAAAACCAAAATTCAGCATATTCAGTTTATTTAAAAAGAAAGAAAAGCCCAAAGACAACCAAAAGGACAACCTAAAACAAACAGCCGTAATAAGGGATGCCGAGGAGTTTACTGCTTTAGACGGTATGCTTTCCGTTAAGAAAAACACTCCTGCAACAGGCTCTTTAGACAGCACGGTTCCCGGAGAAGGCGTTGTGGTTTTTTCTATTGAAACAGAGCCTCAATTGGGTACAATTGAAATTACCGATGCCATGAACGGAGATTTTGTTTATACTCCAAACGAGGATGTGGTTGGCGAGGACAGCTTTGTATTTGCTGCCGAAAGTGAAGAACATGGCAAAAAAACTGCAACTATTTCTGTGACAATAGAAGAAAATGGAGATGAAGAACCTTCGCCAACAGATGGCAATGATGGTGAAAATGGCGACAACGAGGAAGAAAGCCCTTCACCATCGCCTACCGAAACCCCTTATGTGCCTTCATTTAAATATGAGGACATGCTTGACCACTGGGGCGCTTATTCGGCTTCAATTCTTGCTGAAAAAGGGATTTTGGTAGGGTTTAAGATTAGAGGAAAATATTTTTTCTATCCGGAGGTACAGCTTACAAGAGGCGACTTTATACTTTACTTGGTGTCGGCATTAAATTTGAATGTTGACGAATACTCCGAAATTTCTTCGCCCTTTGCCGATGCCGACGAAACCCCGGCTTGGATGAACCTACAGGCAAAAGCCGCATATGACGCCGGTATAATAAAGGGCTCCTTAGAGGACGGGCAAGTTTTCCTTCGCCCCTACGAGCCCCTAACAAGGCTTGAGGCAATAGCCATGCTAAACAACACAATTAAGCCCAGGGTTGTAAGCGTAACCACACCCGATTATACGGATATGTATTTGGTTCCCGAGTGGGGAATAAGCTATATTCAAAATATGACTGCTTATGGGCTTTTGCAAGGTTATGACGACAATACCCTAAGGCCGTTTGCAAAGATAACAAGGGCACAGGCGGCTGAAATGATTCACCAAACCATGAAATACAACGAAGCTCACCCGGAAGTTAAGGAAGAGTTGGAAAACGAAATGGATAAAAAAATGGAATATTAACAAGCAGTTTTCAAAACAATGATCCCCCCGTATAACGGGGGGGATTTCATTTTTAGGCATAGCCCTAACACTACTGACAACGCACCCTACTAAAAGTGAGAATACTACCATGGCAGGAAAGAATTTATTATTGTTATTTTCAAGAATAATCTTTACATCTGACGGCGACATAATCATCTCAAAGCGATACTGATCCCCGAGCTGTTTCTTTAACTTTTCCATCTCTCTCATAGGTTTTTACACCTCCTGTCCGCACAGTATAGTTAGCGTGCGAACACAAGGATACCTAAATATCTTGGCATAAGTCTATTCATCAATTCCAATAGAAATTTACAAATATTTTCTACATAAATTACATTTATAGTTTGAGTGGAAGTAAAAAAGACAACATCTCTATAATGGAAATGCTGTCTTTAAAACAAAGTTATTAAATTGACATTATTTCAATATCAATTTGCTCAATCTTCAATCGTTACATATATACCCCATTCTTCTTTTTGTGCATCTAAAAAAGTTTCTATTATAAGATTTTTTTGATTTTCTAAGTTTCGGGGTAATGTATTAAGCCCTTTTAATGTAACTTTTATAGGCGTTTCTATCATTCCTGTTAAACAATCCCATAAAGCATCAACATTTCTACCATAAAACTCAGGTAGTTCAAGTGAATCCTTTAATCTTTGATGTAAATCATAATAATATTTTGCTCCCGTGAAATCTACAACTACTGTTTTCATAAAAAGTCCCCCTCAATTTATTTCATAGAATGTAACAAAATGGTCATATGTTACAAACATCAATCCATCATTTGAATATAAAAGTCTACAAGTATTCCGATATCCTCCAGTGTAATTTATATCGGCTTCTCGCCAAATACGTTTTGGTGCTGATGGAAGTTTATTAGCCTTATTTCTATATAAATCCCCACCAACTATACCATTTGGAACAACATCACGCAAATTTCCTTTGTAACTTTTCCACCCCAATTTAGCAGCACTTTTTTTATCTATGTAATTCGGAGACAACACAGAGAGATTCTTTAATATATAGTCTGCTCCTTTTTCTCCATCAATAGTTGCAGTTCCAGCTTTTATAGCAGACAATTTAATGATTCTGCACTTGCAATTTTCATGTACTGGTGGTAAGATTTCGGGTGTTGAACTACCATCAAAAATTTTCCCGTCTTGTTTAGCACAATGCCAGCAAGTAGTAGGACCTAAGGCTGAAGACCATTCTTTCCATCTGTCACTTTCTGAAACATTTGGATTAAATCCCTCAATTCCTGCAAGTCCAAATCAAAATTGTTGTAATATTATTCCTAAATCAATTTTTGTACTCATAATGTAATAATCTCCTTTCCTTCAGAGAAATTATATTATGAATATCTTTACTTTCCCAGAGCAGAAAAAATGCAGGAACGTGCATGTATAATGCTGTATCATAAATTAACAATTAAAAAGATGCCGAAACATTGCTCGACATCTTCTGATATATTCACTGGTGCGAGCAGTGGGACTTGAACCCACACGTCATAGACACACGCCCCTCAAACGTGCCTGTCTGCCAATTCCAGCATGCTCGCATATTATATTTTCAATGCGAATAATAGTATAACACTTGCAATGTTTTTTGTCAAGACCCTGCAGCCTTGTGTTTGTGTCAAGTTATTGTAGGATATTTTTAAAAACAACCGAAAAGTGGATTTAAACGAATAGTTTCAAGATTTTTTGCGTACCTGTAATTTTACCTGAAATGGGGAGCCTGCCAATTGCATCAGG
>JAQVDK010000027.1 GCA_028697835.1 Eubacteriales bacterium
AAATCGGGCTTCGAGCCTTTGCGATAACCTTACTGGGGTCTTCCAAGTCCAGTAATACGGCACCTAAACTATATCTATTTCCCTTCACCCCATGATATATTTCAAGCCATCCTTTTTTAGTCTTAATGGGCGGGGTTGGTCCAATTTTATCCGCTCCCCAGTTGGTATATGGCTTCAGTAGCGGTTTATACTCACCCCAGTGAATCAAATCTTCGGAATATGAAATCCATATATGACCGGAAGTTCCTCCTGCCCCCCCATACGGACGGTCCAGCCTTACATATTTCCCATTTATCTTCTCCGGGAACAAACAAGGCACACGATTATGCGGAAGTGCAGCAATACCCATTTCTTCATATGTTTCGAAATCTTTTGTACGGCATAACATTACACAAGTACCCCAACTGGAGTTCATAGGCCGCATGATATAATAGCAATCATCCTCGGCGATATACGTTACCCGAGGGTCGATTACCCAATGGTCAAGCTCATGATACTCGTCCGAAGCGCTTCTTTCGATAAACGGCTTGGGGCGAATGTCAAAGTTAATACCATCACAGCTTTCAGCTATGTAAATAGCCGGAACCTGCTCATCCATACGTTGAATTGGAAGCAGAAGTATTGTCTTTCCCTTATACATTGTCTGCCCGCAGTTAAATGTGCCTAAGGCTCCCGGAAAATCCTTGGGAGTAATAATAGGATTACCCTCGTACCTGCGCAAGCCTCTTTCTCTAATGTTCATATACCTTATTCCTCCTAAATGTTTTTTGGCCTACCTTATATTAGGTAATGTCTTTTCCCCTGCTAAATACAAATCAAAGTTATAATCTGCAATACTCCCTTTCTCTTGATTCCACGGAAGTACAAAAGTATATTTGCCATTATTATCTGCAGTTGTCTGGTCAACATAGATTAGGTCCGCATAAGAAAGCGGTGGTGACAAGGCCACGTCTTTTCGAGTAATTAATAAAGAAATTTCTTTATTACTATACGACCTTCCGGCATTGCCGGTTAATTCTATTATTGCATTTCCGTCAGTTGTTCCAATAACAGTAATATTCGAAAAGCCATCAGGCGTATATAAAAGCGATAATGACTTAGAAAGTGGGACCAAAGATTCTAATTCGTCCCAAATCATCACGGAACAATCCAAAACTTCATTCCCAACATTAAATGTAGAGGGTGCATTAATTAGCTGTTCTCCTGCATTAAAGTAAATATCCTTATGCCCCATGCCAACCAGCCTACCATTGCTGTACGCGGAAAAAATAATCGTAGCCTTATCCCGCTTTAAGGAGTACACCATTGCATTTCTACAAAAATCATCCACATTTGTTATACTGTAATCGTAGCCAGAAAATATGTCTTCATCCCGAGAAAGCAGCAATCCATTGCTTTTTCCCGATGGTGTTTTTGCATTGACAACAAATTTCCCCTGATAGTCTTGAGGAAGTTCAAAGAACAACCCACTTTCGCTAACGGTAAGACCGGTTCCTATACGCGGTGTGGTGTCCTCGTCAATGTAATCCGTATGACCGTTTGCGGTTTCCAAACCGGAAACATCAAATACTGATATAACCGCATTATTTAATTCACTTGCGCTATATCCGAAAACAAATACACCATTTTTTTTCTGTTGAGAATTGTTAAGTATTTTTTTGTAAATCATGCGATTGCTCTCATCGAACGCCATTACGGCTATTTCCTTTGGCGGAGTGGCCATAGGATAATAAACTAACGCCTCTCCATTTTCAACCATACCCAGTACAAATTGACCGTCAATGTCAAAGACCACTCGTCCGTCCTTGATTGGAACCTCCGAATTTGCAAAAGCAACTCCGATAGAGTTTTGAGTATATCCTAACATACTTAAATCAACTAATGTTTCATTTTCAGAAGACACTCCCAAACCTAAATTTCTGATGTAAAATTTGAAGTCATTAGCATTTGCATTTGGAAAGTGCATTCCGATTCGGGCTGAAACAATATTTTTATAATCAAGCGATTCTCCGCTGTTTTTATAAAAATCATCCCAATTAAAGATAATTTGACGCCAACTCGAGTCTAAAGTTACACTTTTAAACGCAGAGAATGTTTCGCCGGCAGTGTTTACTAAATATATCCCAAAAACAGCTCCGCTAATTGACTTATCTGCCTTATATTCATATATAATGCCCGTTGAATTATTAAAGAAACCTTGAGTTGCGGGCAGATTAACATACGGAAAGGACCATAAGTTTCCACCACTAAACGAACAATCGAACCGTATTACTCCCAAAGAATCTCTATATATATTTATTTTGGATTCGCTATTATTGCTTTTGCGCCAGGAAGCGGCAACGTCAAATCCACTCCAAGCTTTTGCAGGAGTAATATTTGCTGTGTCATCCTTTATATAACTAACACAGTCCGATGTTTTTTCGCCGTCAAAAACTCCGGAAAAAACAAGGGGAACCGGCATAGTGCTGTTTGTAGCTCCGGACGAAACTACTGTATATTCCAATTGAACCTTGCTCATAGGAGGAATAGATACCCATCGGCTTTGTGGTTGAACCTCCCACTCATAATAAGACTTTGCATCGATTTTACCTTCCACGGCTTCTTCATTAAAATTATACACATTAAGAATAACGGTATTTTCACTGTTGCTGTTCATTTTATAGTATCCGTTTCCGATTTTATCCAGAGGCATTTCTTGTTGAAGTATAATCCTTTGAGCCGAACTTAAATCTACTGATTTTACTGCCTTTTCAATTCGCTCTTTTGCTTCAATTATCTGCGGATTAAACTCTCCGGCAATTCTCAAATACACTATATCAGGACCTACATTAATGGTTAAGTTTCCGTTATTAGGAGATATGGGAGTTTCATTTCCCATAATATCAATTAGAACCCCGCTTGTTTGGCCAATATTCAATGTAATTGTCTTGGGAGTTTCTGACCAAAAACAGCCTACGCTTTCGTTGCCGTCCACAAATGCGTAACCATTAACATCAGATGGAATGTTTTTGAACTTACCTTTATAAACTCCATTTCCCATGGCATTGTTATATGCCGATATTGAGCTGTATATGGCATACGGCATCCTGGTTTGAGTCATGGTTCCATAGCAATTTCCGTGTTCATAAAAATATCCATGAGTAAACCAAAAATGCTTGTCCTCCCCCATTGAAAGGGCAACAACAGAAGCCGTAGGAGCATAGCGTGCCTGTGATATCTGTTCAGCATAAGTCAACTCCAAAGAAGACGTATCGGAAACAGGAATTTGCAGTCCTGTTTCGGTTGTCCATAGCGGTTTGTCAAACATACCGTTTTTATGAGCTTCACTAATAACATCCGTAATAAAAGGTCTATATGCAATAACATTTATATTTTCGTTATATACTGAATAAGTATGCCAGTTGTATGCATCGATATAATCTTTTATTTGATTTTGGAAAAATGTCCTTCTATACAGGGCATTTTTGGTTGGTATTAATGCGGCATTGACAATTTTTACGTCTTTATCTGCATCTTGGATTGCAACGGCAGATGCTTTTAAAAACGCAGCATAGTAATCTGCCGGGTTTGTATCGGCATAATGTTCCGGTTCGTTCTCAATCTCTATGGCGTCAATCTTGCCCTTAAAATTCTCAACCAGTTGTTTTACAAGCCTGTATGTCCCAAGCAAATCGTTTGGAATTCTTTGCCCGTCACGGCACAAGAAACCGGGCATCATCTGATACATTAATACAACATCAATGTTGTTGTCGCTGTAAGCCTGTATTAATCTGTCGAGCTTTCCGACGCTGTAATTATAAGAGTCTTCTCCTAAAAAGACTTGTCTTGCCACCAAAAATTCCCGAACATAATGCACCCCGGCAAGGGAAATAGTTCTAACATATTCATCAAGCGAATCCTGAATAATAGGTGTCAGCGTGTGGCGCGTTGCCATGGAGGCCAAAGCAAACGGTGATTTGGAACTATCTCGTCTATCTTCCATATTAGGGACTAACGAGAAAAATCCGGAAACACTTTCGTCACCTATTGATGCAATTATGGTAAAATGCCCATATGGTAAATTGTCGATTGTAACAGTTATCTCTTTGGCACTGGGAGCAGCGGTATATTCTTGTAGAAATTCGACATTCCCAAAATAATTAATCACCTTTATTTGCACTGTTTTTTCGACACCCGAGCCGAGGTTTACCCACTTGACCTTGTGCTGTGCAGTATTGCCTTCAAAAATTGAGTATGTCGATGCGCTTTCCAATCTTAACGAGCCGCTAAGAATACCGCTTGACGCAAACACATTATCTGCGGAGAAAAACGCTGCAGCCATTATCAGAACAACTGCACAAATAAAATGTTTTTTCAACATATCACATTGCCCCCTTGCATCAAATTTAAAAAACTAATTGTAAAAGTACATCCGTATTACGTTATCCCCGTTTATGGCAACAAAACACTTGGTGGCTTTTGATATATCTCCCACCGATGCATAGCTAAACAAATCCCTTGAATAGCTTTTATATGCTTTTACATAATTTCTATCATCATCAAATATGTTTATTCCGGCATTAGACCCAATACTATAGCTATACTTAACTTCTCCTGTGTTAAAGTCAGCAATATAAATATACGTTCGTTCCTTATCTTTAGTCCTTTTTATATCGCTTATATATCCATATACACATTTTAATGTCCTATACCTAACGCCATAGGTACTGTCATTGTCCGTTGTGGAAACTTCATAACTATAATTGTCTTTTGTCCAAAAAGTTTTGTCCTCGCTATAATCGTAAAGCAAGCGAATATGTGATATTGAACCATCTGCGCTGTCGCCAACTTGTATTAAATCTCCGCTTCCAATCATGTTCATCAATACATCGCCGGTAACTGAATATTCATTTTCAAACCTCGTAAACTTAACGCTCATGTTGCAAAGCAGCTTAACAGAGCCGCTAACAGCGCTGGATAACGCATTTATAGATATGTAATTTTCCCCGTCTAACAATACCTTGGATATGTCGTTCACCATATAGACCATATCCTCATTGCGCCAAGACCAGGAGCTTTCTCTTTCATGCAAAACTACATCGACAAAAGAGGATTCTTCATCGCTAATTTTATAAAAGGCGACGCGGTATGTTATTTGATGCTTCATCCAGTCCTTGCAGTTGGAAATACTAAAATCCTTCTCCTGTATATCTGTGCTGTCTGTGGGCGGCACACCAAACACAATGGTATTGGGCTTGCATGGAAACGCAACACCATCAGAGCCTGAAATATCACTCCAAAACATATATTGAGCAGTAGTGGGCTGAGCTTCGCTGATGTAATCACCCGTATCTGCAATCATTGTCAAACTGATACCGCTCTCTTGGGGTGTTTGTTCCGCCGTATCAATACTTCTTAGAGAATTATCTTCGTTTATCTTAATTCGTATAATCTGTTTATTAAGAATTCCATTCGGGGCTAAGATAGCGTCAATTTCATCGGCACTCCTAACCTCGCCATTAATTTCAACTTTTTTATAAGATGTTACTGTAAGATGCTGGTCGTTTTGAGTATAAATCTTATATTTGTATTTTTCGGTTAAGCCTTTTGGTTTCTCACGAGCATAGATATATCCTAAAACATATCCCTCGGTGCCATAACTAAATACGTCTGCAATATACCCTAAATAGTCTAACCTGTATGTATTTATATTATCTAAACTCAAAAGCTTTTTTTCTGCAAATGACGCTTCAACCGCATATATAACATCGTTAATAGTCACATATGTTTTATCATTTCCATAATCTATATTTGTAATTTGCCCGGTAACCGTTTTGGTGCAAACATATGTTTTATATACCTGCTCATTATATGAAATTGCGCAAGAAACCAAATCTCCGACTTTTATATCTTTTAAAGAGATTTTAGCTCCATCGTCCTTGAATGCCGCCGCATAGACTTCACTGTCATCCCTTTTAATAGGTATCTCTTTTAAAACGCCGCCAAGCCTTACATAAATGCTTTCATTGGCTAAGTCTATATATGCAACATTCCCATTTTCATAATGTTCTGCAAATATTAGACTATATTTATCATCATTGCTTGATTTGCAAAAACGAATTCTGGTTCTTTCTATCTTCAAAATATCGATTATGTCTGTCACTCCCAAATCAAAAAGAGCTTCTCCGTTATATATCAGTAAAGGTTTTTCAAGCATAATAAAACTATAATTATTATTTTCCATGTACTTTAAAACCATTTTGTTTAAAGAAACCACATCATCAGAAGTTATTTCGATATAGTCGTTCTTAGCGGAATCTAATTCAATATAAATAATATCCTTTATATCACTAAAGTCCGTCTGCTTATAAAACGCCAATACATATTGACCAATATACCCCGATGAGTTTATATCCTTACAATTGTACAACTTTGCATCAATCATAATCTGATTATCAGCAGTAGGCCTTACGTTTTCGTATATAGAAACATAAGTATTAGCTGTAACCAAGCCCTTTATCAAATATACATCATAAAGAATTGAAAGCAGCGTGTCGTGTTTGTCAAAATTATATTTTTTATCCGAGAAATTAACAAGATTTTGAACTTGAAAAGCAGTTGTAAGCAAAGTATTGTACATCATGCCTGCCATTTCGTTAAAAGTTACTTTGCTTGCAGTATTATAATTTTTGACTATACCAAGCTGCTTAGCAATTTGCGGATATTTGTAATCCTCTATTTTTACATCGTTTTCATAACTTAAATATCCAACCAGCGCATTAACAAGCGACCTTAACACCTCACCTGCTGTGATTTCATGATGAGGATTAAACGCTTTATCGGCAGGTATATCGAATATTTTTAAATCCGTTAAGACGTTTATTATACTTTGCTCGGGCACATCATTGTAATGTTTGGTTTGATTAGCTCCTGTACCATCTAATTTAAGAAGCTTCCCCAAACATTTTGCAAAATTTTCCTTGGTAACAAAACTACTGTTGTCCCTAATGTCAGCTTCGCTAAATATATTCAAAATTTTCAGTAATTCAACGGCAACATTTGTGTCAGAATCACTTATGTTGGTTTCCTTCGGCGCATTGGCAAATGACAGCGAAGTTGAAAATACCATCAAAGCCAGAACAATTGCTAACAGTTTTTTCATGGGCTTTTCACCTCTTCTTTCAAATTATCTATACAATGCAAGTATTTTAATTTGGCCGATTTTGTTATACATCTTTTGTACAAAAATTTTACTTTGCTCTCCACTGCTAGCTTCCCGAAGGTCTCCTACTGTGCCCATTCGTATATCCTTGTTACTCTCAATTACAACCAAAGGAACTTTTGTTTTATCAAAAGTAAGATTTTCTTTCTCAACACCGTTCTCACCTATGCGAATAACTACTTCATTTCCATTCTCCGAAAGCTCAACACCCATAACATCGCCAAACGCACACGCTAAATATGTAATATTACTTCCGGAAATATCTTTCGTGATATTAAGGCCCCATGTTCTTGGGTCATCGTACTTTAAAATTATGGACATCAAACCAATCTCGTTTACGTTATTGGTTGCGTAACGTATAACATCTCCCTTTCGCAGATTTTCTACATTCACCGAGCTGTCACACCTAATCGAAACGAGTCCTCCGCTGACATAACCATAAAGCATTGATGTATTAAGTCCATCATGTCCTATAACCTTTACAACCTTATCTACAACCATAAGGGTTGGAACAACCGGGTATTTTAAGCTATCAGCATATAAAGCAATCAAGTCCAATTGCCCTGTTGATTCATCAATCTTAAAGCCTTCAGTCATATATCCCAGTTGGAGCGTATATTCCAGTCTTTCGAAATTAAGAATTTTGAATTGGTCTTCAACAGGATTACTTATCCTGTCAGACGGAAGAATCATTATTTTCGTTGTAGAGTCCACAGGATATAGGTTGTTCAAGCAAACATTGTTAATATCATAATTATAAGTTCCTCTTTCTAAAACCCTGCGCAAAACACCTCCACCTGTACTGCTTGAGGCTGTTTCTATAAAATTAATTTCCCCGTTGGAATTAACTTCGTACCTAATCATCTGACGTGTCAGTTTTTTGGTAATAGGGTCAGTGAACTTTGCTTCCAACTCTTTTGACGACATGGATTCACCGTTCACCACTGCACGCTGTGCCAAATCCAATGACAAATGCCTGCCTTGAGTATTAAATAGCTTAAACTGCAATGTTGAGCCAAGTCCTTTTGTACGCCCCATCCCATAAACATAACCTATCATTAATTTTTCATCATTTACAATTACACACTTGGCTATTTCCCCCATATAGTCGAAATAAAAATCATAGCTTTCACCTATTCGGATATCAAAGCCCGAAATATACTGGGGTGAAATGTCATACTCTACACCATCCACAACAACCGACCTGTCATCAAAAGTTACCGTCTCAACAATTCCGGTTATTTTTTTGCTGCAAAGATAAATTTCCAAGTAACTCTCATCCAATGACCTAATTACAGAAATCAAAGACCCTTGCGTAAGATTCATTATTGCAAGACTTTCTCCGTTTGCGGCGGAAAATATCTTATGCTTTGTATGGTCCTGATTTAAACGAATTTGTTTAAATTCATCACTTCTATTTGTATAGATTATATAATCTTCTAAATTGGCAACAGCAACTTCAACATTCTCTATTGCCCAAATACATGCAACCTCGTAATTTCCGCTCCTTTTGTTTTCGTACAATTCCACATAACCCGTTTCAAAATCAAACAAATAGTCAGCATCTCCGGTTACTGCCACACCATTATAAATAAATTGTGTTGAGCGAGGCAGGAAAACCTCTGCTTTTACTCCGTTGTGGTAATATGCAAGCTTGTTGTTTGAAAAAGAGACTATGTCGGGGGCATATATTCTTAAAGTGTTATTTGTTTTATTATCGGTATGTAAAATCACAATTTCGCCAATATCATATTCATCATTTGATTTGTAGTAACCCCATATGTTCTGACCAATATATTTATAGGCATTTCTAATTTTGCAGCTATATGTTTCTGAATCAACTGTTATTTTTGAAGATGAGTTTTTTTCCACACCATAAATGCCGGTAAATTCATTTGCGGTTACAATGCCCTCTAAATAATACATATCATATATCATGGATAAAAGGGTTTCTTCGCTTTTCTCTACACGGGAATACATTTCGTCTAATGATACTATATACCCGATTTCTTCTGCAATTTTCACATGCACGGCATTATATAGCAAAACTATGGCGTTATATAAAGTCACATTCTGCTGGGAGTTTAGATTGCTTAGCAAGCCAATGTCTTTAGCAGTTTTCCAATAATCTACTTCAATGTTTTTGTTCGCACCTGCTATTTTTGCATAACCCGTTACACGAAGAAGCGCCACAATTGCATCCTGCAGACTAATGTACTCATCAGGATAAAACATATTATTTTCATTGCCCTGAAAAATGCCAAACGAAGCTAAGTTATTTACCGCAACATCATTTATATCATAAAAAAACTGTTTGTCAGTTAACTCTAAGTTATAACAATTTAATATCTTCGCTATATAATGTGCGAATTGAATTCTTGTCACGTCAGAAGTAAGCTGCTCTTCGTTTGGCTTCTGTGTAAAAACATTTAAATATACAAACAATTCGGATGCTACATCAACAGTGTTATTATAATTTTTATATAATCTATCCGCATTAACTGCAAAGCTAAAACTATTAATTATAATCAGCGATGTAACAAATAATATTAAGGTTTTTTTCATATAACCCACTCCTTTTTGCACAAGCCTTTCCGTCTGTCTATCCTTTTATACCAACTGAAATGCTGTTCTCTGTAATAACTTTTTGGAATAGGAAAAACACAATAAGGGGAGGCAAAATTGCTACCATACCCACAAGCATTTGTTCTGGAATCGAATATGTAACCAACATTCTGTATAAAGCTACCGCCAGTGGCTGAATCTCCGGTTTGGTTAGTAATATCATTGGCCATAAAAAACTATTCCACGATGCATTAAAAGTAAATACGCTTATCGTAGCTATAATTGGCAAGCTCAAAGGAACAATAATCCTAAAAAAGATTCCTACATCTGAGCAACCATCAATTTTTGCCGATTCTACATAAGAATTGGGTATGGAGTCAAAAAATGTTTTAAAAAGCAAAATATTAAAGCACTCCGCCGCCGCTATTATCCACAACGGCAAATAGGTATTTGTTATATTTACTCCGGTCAATGGCATTTTCAAAAACAAAATAAAAAGTGGTACCATATTCACCGATGGCGGCATCATCATACTCCAAAGTATTAAGTTAAACAATAGTTTTGCACCTTTTGGTCTTACTTTTGATATCACATATCCGGCAAGTCCGCTGAAAAAAATGGTTACTATCCAAGAGCCAAGAAAAATAATTAAACTATTCAAAATCTTTTGTAAGACATTTATGCGAGCCAAAACTTCCTTGGCAACTGCAAAGTCCAGTTTTTCAGGAAACAGGGACGGTGGTATTTGATAAAATTCATTAACCGTCTTAAAGCTGGACAGCAGCGCCCAAATTAACGGAAATAGTGAAATTATTAAAATAAATACGCACAAGGCAAACATTATCCAATATAAAAGCTTTGTTCCGGTTCTTTTATAATCTAAAGATGTAATTAGCCCTGCATTTTTATTAAGCATATAAAGCCCCTCCCAACCGTTACTCTTCAATCCTATTTTGCAAATAGAAATATCCAACAGTTATAATTACAAGAATTAAAAATGATACCACTCCCAAAGCTAAGGAGCGATCTACTTGCATGTATTTAAAAGCCATATCATAGATTGTTAGATTTAATGTTGTCGATGCATTATTCGGTCCTCCTCCAGTCATAACCAACGGTTGTTCCATAACTTGAAAAACCGCAATAACTTGCTTTACAGCCATTAAAAGCAATACAGGACTGATTGAAGGTAACGTTATATGCATAAATTTACGCCAAACCCCCGCCCCATCAATAGTTGCGGACTCATACCACTCTTGACTTATTGATTTTAATGCAGCAAGATAAATTATTGCCGTCCCCGGACAGCCGTTCCATGTCATTGAAATAATTATCAATAAAATGGTCAATCGAGAGTCCAAAAGCCAAACGTGCGGACCTATTCCAAATTTACCCAAAAACATGTTTAAAAGCCCTCCGGAGGACGGATGATAAATATTAGCCCATATTATCGACACCGCCAAAAATGGTGATACATATGGAATGTATGAAGAAATTCTAAATAATTTGTTCCAATGAATAACTTCATTTAATAATATTGCTAAAATTATGGGCGGTATAAAGCCTACAACAAACGAGAGTAGAACATATGTTAATGAATTCCATAGGGTATGCAAAAACAACGTATCCGTAACAACGTTAATATAGTTTAAAAACCCAACAAACTCCATGGGTGTGTATCCTTTGGTCTTAAAAAAGGATAGCACAAAACCATATATCTGCGGATACCATTTGCATAATGCCAAGGCATACACGGTTGGCAAGAGCAATGCCCAACCGGATATATTCCTACGCAACAACGGAATAACTTTTTTTCGCCCTATGGAAGTTTTTAATTCTCTATTTACATTCAATGGAATTAACCCCTTTATTGCTCTTTATCAAGATAATTAAGCTGCAAATCATTTTGGGCCTTCTTCATTAAGGACTCAACATCTGCATCCTTGTTAGTAAGAACCTCTTGTATTACGCTGTCCAATACGGCATAGAGCTGCTGAACAGAGCGTTCCGGCTCAAAACTATATGTTACATCCTTACCACTCAAATAGTCTTCGAAGTATTTTACATCAACTGTCGCATACTTCTGGCTTACTTCACGTTCAAATTCGAGCATTTCCGGACTGTTCCATACCGGTGAATACCGAACTCCAACTAATTTGTTTTCTGAATTTTTTAGCTTATACGATTCTTCAAGAGCATTTTTTACTTCATCCGTTAAACTCGGTCCGTCTCCTATATGTTCAATCCATTTAAGTGCGGCATCTACCTGCTGTTCCGTTGCATCTTCTCTTATTATATAAATCTCTGCAGAAGTTAACGAATAACGTCCTTTGGGGCCGGCAGGCATTCTGAACATAGCACATTTACTTACATCCAAATCAAATTTCTGAACAAATTGGTCTATCATACTGGGCTGCGTAATTACCATTCCAACATCCCCAACCGCGAACATCCTGCCGCAATCCGCTACATTAGCCAAAATCTCGGATTGAACCACATCATATTTCCACTTCAAATCCTTTATATACTGCATTGCAGAGATACCCTCCGGGCTTGCGAAGATAGCTTTATATGTATCATTTTCCTTTACCATAAATTCCGTACCATATGCCCAGGCCAAATTCATAAAATGCCAACCGCCATGATTATTCATCGTTGCCATTCCCAAACCGGCTTTTCCCGTCTTTTCCTTAATCTTTTGAGCAGTATTGGCAAGTTCGTCCCAAGTGGAAGGATAAATCGGCATTCCGTTGCTGTCAACCAGTCCTGCCTCCTTAAACATATCAATATTACAAAGAATACCCATTTCATATAATGAGCCTCTCTTTGGAATGCCGTAGATTTTGTTATCATATTTATATAACTTTTCGTAGTTTTTATTGAGCATATCAGCCCATCCGTTCTTATCGAGCGTTTCAGAGAGGTCATAGGCATATCCTAAATTTATAATATTTTTTAGCTCCGTTGGATATATAGTGTAAAGAGTAGGCAGTTGCCCCGATGCAGCTTTTGTCAAGTAGGTTCTAAGGTCAAAGTACCATGTATCCTTTTCCACATTGATATCCGGATTTTTGGCTATAAATTCGTTGTACAGCTTATCCATTTGTTCCCGCAACTTTGGTTGTGCATCTGACGGATAGTTACCAATGGAAATGGTAACCTTTCCGTCTCCGCCGCCAAAAGTACCTGTCTTGGCACATCCGGAAAATACTAATGCAATTAAGCACACGATTAACATCATGCGGCCCAGTCCATTAAATAAATTTTTCATTTACTTAACCCCCTATTTTATTGAAAAAGTTTGAGTACCATAAACAAAATCTTTGCGGCTTCAGCACGGGTAGCATTAGCAAAAGGTCTAAAACTTCCGTCCTCATATCCTGCCAAACACCCTTTGCTAATTAACGCAGCAACACTTGAAACTGCATAATCCGAAATTTCATTTGCATCAACAAATGACAACTCGTTTTCCTCTTCTAAATCTATGTTTTTATAACTCAGGGCGTTATAAACAACTACACACAAATCCTGCCTTGTAATATTTTGACCGCTTCCAAAGGATACATCACTAATTCCGCGTATTATTTCATTCTTCAAAGCAGTAGAAATATACTTATAATGCCAATCATCCTTTGAAACATCTAAATAAGGCAATTCATCTTCAACAAGGTCCAAATCAAGAATACTAACAATCATTTTTACAATTTCTTCACGCTTGATGTAATCGTTTGGAGCAAATTTTCCGTCACCTTTTCCGGAAATTACGTTTAAATCGGCCAAGGAATTAATAGCTTCAACTGCCCATTCTACTTCATCCAAATCATCAAACCTAACATTGGGTGTTTGCGCAATTGGTTCAACAACTACCGGATTATGTTCTACAACAACCGAAACATTGCCTCGGCCTCCTGAACTTGTGGATTGTGGGCCGCCATAGATGTTTTCCTCACTGAAAGCCTTTAAATCAGCCTTAAGAGGAGTATAATCAAATCCTGTATATTTTTTCTCCGCCCCATAAAGCCTGCTGACCGTTTTTGTGGTAATCAATTTCGTATCCAAGTTAATATAATCCGGCCCTGAAAAATCGGTCAACATTTTACGTAAGGATTCTTGAGACTGGGGATTCGCAACTATTTCAAATACTAATGCGGCAATAAATTTATCATTAAATTCCTTTACATTATTAAAATTTTGCTTTCTTAATCTTAATGTCACACCTTCAAGCCAGCCGCTCATCCTATCTATACTGATATTTTGCTGTGGGCTAACCCAATCGCTAACAGGCAAAGTGTTCATTATAGGAACAAACATAGAAACATCAGCTATGTTTCCAATTATTCCTTCAGCGCATGCCTGTATAGCAACATATTGTCTAAATATAGACGCTGCTTCGGCTCTGTTATGAACGTCAAATCCTGCAGAGCCTTGTTTCTTTCTCTGGGCAATATAGTCATAAATTAATTTTGCAACGTTTTTCTTGTTGGAAACCTTATTATAAAGGCTATATACAAAGGATAACTCTCTTGATTTTGTGTTAATAATTTCAAGAACCTCATCCACAGAGGAAGCACTATTTAAGATGTTCAACGCAGCAGTATTTTCAGCATCCGTACTGTAAAACAGGGGAACATAATATATCTTGTCATCAAAATAAGCTACAACTGCGTATTCATTAAAAGCAATGTCCTCTTTAAAAACAAAATCAACGGAATATGCACCTAAATCGTCCGGCTCAATTTGTTCAAAAAATATTAAAGAATCTGCGGCAGCGGCAGTATAGTCCGTCTTCCATTCATCACCAGGTTTAAATACCGCAACCTTGACACTTTGGGTGTTTTTTGCTTTGCCGTAAACAGAAAACTTTCCATTGTTGTCAATATAAGTAACATCTAACCGAACTACATCGGTATCAATCAATTTTCCGCTAAAAGAATCGACTATATAAAGCTGTTCATTTGGCGAGGCGGAAAATTCTCCTTTGATAATTCCCCAACTTCCTGCCACAATTTCTTTAACATTGCATTTTAATTGTTCTTGCTTTCCGTTATTGTCATAGCCGATATTAATAGTATATACCTTTAGGCTTTCGGTTGTTGAATTTATATAGTCATACTTTATAATACCATTCATGTCTTTATATGGTTGGCTAATCCAAAACGAGCCATCCCTCGTAGTAAAGGTATAATAATCTACATTGTTATACTTAACGGTATATTCGGTGTTCGGACTCAATACCCTTTCGCCTAAATCAATCGTGTATATACCGCTGCTGTAAACTGCCTCCCCTACAAAATCATTACCCTTAAAAAGAGCAATAGAGTCAGAAGAGCTTACATTGCCGAAAAAACGCATTAAGCTTACATTTGGAGAAAGCATATATCCTTCGGCAACCTTAGTCGGTTCCAACAGCTCGCCTGAAGGACCTTTGAATTCATACTTTGTTATCTTTATACTTTCGCTCCTGTTATTATACAGAATTACTTTATTATTTATAAGTTCATTTCCCAATATATCCTTAACATTATCTATTGTAACAACCAATAACTCATCGGGAGCCAAATCCAAATTATCCAGAATAATTGCACTGCCATCGGGCCAAATAACATCGTCTGTTCCCTTCTTTAAAGACCAACTCGAGCGTTCTTCCAGCTTGTTATAGACCAGCCTAATGTCGTGTGAAACATCCTCGCCGTTAAGAAAGAATTTGTCGTCAGCATTATATTTCATGGCAGTAACGGTAATGGGATTTTCGGAATTGTAGTTAATATCAGCAATACCACACTTTACCAGAGGGGCTACATCTTCGTTCATAAATGCTGTATTTAAAAGCGGAATTGAAACCCTATCTACAATTGTCTGACCTTCCTCAGGTTCTATGCCTAACGTTTCGGGAATTGCGGTCCTATCATAAACACGGAAATTAAGGTTATCAAGTCCTCCGCCGTCTTCTACTACATTAGAGCTTTGTTCAACCGTAGCCCATACTCCTATTCCTTTGTAATTCTCGGGATAACCCGGTCTGGAATTGTTGGCATAAATATCTTTGCAAGCCTCTATATAACTTGGGTTGTTCTGTATTTTAGCCGATGCATTAGGGTTGACTAAAATGGTAGAAAGAGCACCCGTTTCATCGTCCTTTATTTGCGAGCCGTTGCAAAAATAGCTGACATAATAAATAGGATAAGGATAAGTAACACCGTTATATGTTGTGTCTTTAGCATTTCTCGTAACCACAGCTTGAAGCTGAATCCAGTCGCCGGGCTTAAACGCAGGAAATTCCTGTGTTGCGTTTGTGCCCCAAGAAGGCGGATATCCCGTCAACGACCCACCGCGTTTTCCGTCCAAGGTCACCTTTCCTTCCGGAGACACTTTAAGCCTGGGAAAATTGGCCATTTCATGCCTCTCGGCATCTACAATAGACGTGTTCGAATAAAGATGAGAAAGATTTATTGTTGTCCAGCCTTGGTCAGGTATACGAACATCTAAGGAAAATACTATACTTCCGGTAAAATTCAACCAGTCAACATCCATTCCCACTATAGCATCTCTTCCATTAGGATTATCTTGAATTTGCGATATAATCCTATTATTGCCTGAACCTTTGTTGCTTTTATATGCTAAAAATCCATCTTCGGACGTTCCTGCCCAAGCTATAAAAGGATTCAATGTTTCGCTGTTTTGGGGATAAAGGTATGGCATTCTTGCTTTAAAACTGGGTGAATAAAGACTTGCATCAGGTGCTGTAAATATAGAATCCGTCCATACGTTAAAGTCTTCAAAAAAATACTGTTTTCCCGGCTCGTTGGAACCCTGATAATCTGCGAAAGCCGCTATCATTCCAAACGAGTAAGCGATGAAAAAAACCAAAAACAATGTTGCTATCCTTTTTTTTGCTACATTCATCTTTTCCACTCCGTTCATATAAACCTTATAACCTCCCAACTATTAATTAAGTAAAATATGGTTGGGAGGTTATACTCCGTTATTTCAAAACTTCTATATTGTTAAGCCGGTTTACTGCCTTGAGTCTGCATTTTTAATTAATGGCTTTAATGTGTCAGCATCCCATATAAACGCCTTATAATATTCCACAGTTCCGTTAACATCAGTCAAAGTATCTGTTATAGTATCTGCATCACCACTTATTAACACATCACTTTCGTTAAATTTAACACCTATCAGGGCATTGTTCGCATCATAAGCGGCAATTATCAGAACATAAGACGCATCCGTGTCGCCCAGGTTGGCATAATCAAATGATGCTGTACCGGAAGTATTGACCGTGAAATTGCTGATTTCAAGTTCTCCGGTTTCAACTGTGAAAACTGATGAAAGTCCATCCTCATTAGTAAGTTGATATTCGTGTCCCGGTTTTAAATTGCCCGAATCAAGATTTATGACATAACCACCTATCGCTGCGTTATATGCTGCAGATTTAAGTACGGTTGTGCCTTCTTTCAAATAGAGCATTCCGAAGCTGCCCGTAGCGTTAACGGTAATTTTATCGGCGTTATATTTCTTTGCAACCGGCTCACCATTTTTAGTAAATACTGTTGCTGTAACGGGATTGTTATTCGCACTGTTTTGTATTATCACAGTATTGTTTGCCAGTTCGCTATCATTTATATCAATGGCGCCTTCTACTGTAACCATTAGTCTTTCTCCCTGAGCTAAAGGCGGAACATTAAGGCTAATGCTTGTTCCGTTTGGTGTTATGGGCTCTTCTGCGGTTACCTGTACCGTTCCGTTTTTGACAAGCTTGTATTGCTTTTTAATATAATTTCCGATAGCAGCGTCGCCTCCCGGATCACGCTCAACAACATTTACAATTCTTGCGGTTTTGTTGCTGTTTATTGAGCAGCTTTCCGACACATTTTCGGATTCGTTTAGAAGAAAACTGTCATCTGCCGAATACTTCTTAGCGGAAATTGACGCATTGCTCATATCAATAATTCCCTTTTTAACCGCGTCAACCGATGCATTCTCCATAGCAGTATTGATAACCGGAATCAATGCGTTTTGCCCGTCAGCAAAGACCATTTTAGGCAGTGTGGTTTTGTCATACACACGCAGGTTCAAATTGTCAACGCCAAACATTGAGTCGAGGGACTCATCAAACTCATCCCATACTTCATGTTGCGCCAAGCTAATCAAAAATCCGATTCCTTTATAAGCATCTAAAATCTCTGCCTTTGTCTTTCCGCCTGAATTATTATCACCCGATTTGGTCTTTTCGGTATCGTTCATCGCTTCAATATACGCAGTGCCATTATCACCCGGTATAATTGTGTCAGCATCGGCGTAACCTCTTGCTGTTGGGTCGATTGTAGCCGCATCGCCAAGCGCAACACCGTTTACATAAGACCTAACGGTATATTTTTTTGTAACGGGATTGCGTTTGATAACAGCCGCTATCTGCACCCAATCCCCGGGCTCGGCTCCTAAAATCGTCTGAGCATTAGGTGAATTGTACGGTTTGTTTCCGCTGGAAGTAGATGCGTGTCGATATGCTATGACCTGTCCTTCTTCATTAATGGAAATGGCAGGAAGACATGCAAACATACCGTTGGCAATATGAGAAACGTATCCGCCATTGGCTGTAAGAGTCCCTTCAGTAACGCCATAAATATGGGATAAATATGGGTTTATCCTTGGTGCCACAAACGAACCATTATGATAAGCACCCTTGCTTGGCACTTTAATATCCATAGATGCGACCAAAATGCCGTCAAAACTGTTTGTTTCATCAAACCAACCAACATCTAATGCCTTTAGCTCCTTAGCCCCTCTTATATGTGCATTGGCAAACGTATAGGGATTCGAACTTCGAGAAAGTGAACTTGGATAAGTTGAAAAATATCTGTCGCCAGTTGTACCCATATAACCATTGAAGTTATAATCCAACCTGTTATAGTTAGGATAATAATACGGACTTACATAATAGGTAGAGCTTTTTGCAAAGTTGTAGTTTGAATCGCCAATTCGTGTGCCGTCAATAGTCGAAAAAGGTGTGAAATTTTCGTAGAAATAGCCTATTTCACCATCGATTTGAGGATCAGCCAACACAACATTTGCAGTCATTGTTAATGTGATTAAAAATGCCAATGATACAGTAACAACTCTTTTCATCTTACTTCCTCCTCGTATAATATGTTTGTTCTGTTAACTTAATAAAAAAATGAGACCTGAAACGCCTATGGTATAATGGAAATTGCCAAACAACCATTACCTCCCAGAAAGGAGCGTTCAAGTCTCATGACCATTATACCAAAAAACGTAG
>JAQVDK010000105.1 GCA_028697835.1 Eubacteriales bacterium
TGCTGCATAACAATTCCTTTGTCTTTCAAGGCATCGTTTGGATGTCTATTTTGCTATGCCCTTTTGCAACAGATAAAAATCTTCAACTTTTTTTCATTTTAACTATTGACTTTTAATAGTTAGTCTTTTTACAATTATATCAAATATGCTGACAAGAAACAACAATTATTATATTAAATATTTATAACGAAAAAATTATTTGCCGACGCAAAAATTGGCGAAAATATTGTCAATAATCTCATCAGTTACCGTCATTCCGTCAATTTCACCCAAAGCCCTAATGCTATGCTCCAAATCACCCAGAATCATGTCAATGGGATGATTGGCACTTATCGCCGATAGGGCATGGGATATGAACGAATTTGCACGGGTCAGCGCCTGCTTGTGCCTTTCGCCTGTGATAATTACCTCCGACACCAAATCGCCCTTGCCATAGCGCTTTGCAATTTCATCAAAAAGCTTGTCAAAACCCATTCCGCTTTTGGCGGAAATATTTATGACACAGTCAAAATCGGGCTTTGTTATTTTAAGCTCCAAATCGGATTTATTGATAAGGCATATTACGTTTTTGCCCTGTACAAGGCGTATAATTTCCTTATCGTAGCTTTTAAGCTCTCGAGAGCCGTCCAAAACAAGCAGTATAAGGTCGGCCTTTTCTATGGCTGCAACAGACCGCTCAACACCAATCTGCTCTATGGGGTCGTCACTTTTGCGTATGCCTGCGGTGTCATAAAGGTTTATCCGGCAGCCGCGGATGTTTACAGGCACATCCAAAACGTCCCTGGTGGTGCCTTCAATATCTGTTACTATTGCCCTGTCCTCTCCGGCAACCGCATTTAAAAAACTGGACTTTCCGACATTAGGCGCTCCAACTATAACGGTATTTACGCCGTCTTTAATAATTCTGCCATCGTCTGCGGAGGCAAGGAGTTTTTCAATTTCATCGCTTATATAAGAAAGCTTTGCTTTTGTTTCGTCATAGGGAAGCTCGTCCACTTCATCGGAAAAATCAAGCATGGCAAGTAAATGGGAAGATACGCCCAAAATTTCTTCCCGCAGGGACGAAATCTTTTTTGAAAGCGCGCCTTCAAGCTGGTTTACTGCTGCACGGATACTGTCGCCTGTGGTTGCACATAATATATCTCCTACGGCCTCTGCTTGGGCAAGGTCTATTTTACCGTTTAAAAAGGCACGTCTTGTAAACTCTCCGGCCTTTGCAGGTACAGCTCCGGCGGCCAAAGCAGCATCAAGCACCATTCTTGTTACCACTATACCCCCGTGGCAGTGAATTTCCACCACGTCCTCGCCCGTATAGCTGCGGGGGGCTTTAAAATAGCATGCCAAGGCTTCGTCTATAATTTTATCCCGGCTTTTTACCTTGCCTAAAACCATCTGGTGGCTTTTTACAAGCGGTTTTGAAAATATGCTTTGCCCAATGTCCAAAGCATTGTCGCCGCTAATGCGCACAATGCTTATCCCGCCTGTTCCAAGCGGCGTGGCAATTGCTGCAATGGTATCACCAATCAAAACAATCTCCTCCGTTATAGAAAAAACTAAGCCTGAAAAACAAGGCTTAGTTGTGTATTATTTAGTTTAAGTTCAACCCTTTTTAGGGCTTACAACAATTCTTCTGTGCGGGTCCACACCCACGCTTTTGGTAGTAACCTGCTTGTGGTCTTGCAAAGCTGTATGAATAATCCTTCTTTCGTATGGGCTCATAGGCTCAAGCGTCATGTCCCTGCGGTATTTGACCGCTTTGGACGCCATACTGTTTGCAAGTCGGATAAGCGTTTCCTCACGTCTTGCACGGTAGTTTTCGGTGTCAACAATAATACGTCTGTAATCATCGCCTCTTTTGCCCTTGTTAACGTATAAATTGACAAGATACTGAACAGCATCCAGCGTTTCGCCCCTGCGACCGATAACACCGCCCACACCGTCGCCGGAGATGATTAGCTTTATGGTGTCGTCCTCTTGGGTGGAGGCAACATCACAATCAAGGGACATTTTTTCAATAAGCTGGCTTAGAAACTCTTTGGCGGTTTCCACCGGATTTTCTTTAGCGGTAACGCGTACAATGGCGTCTTTACCGCCAAGACCTAAAAAACCGCGCGAGCCTTCGTCAAGAACTTCTATAATTGCATCATCTTTTTCTATACCGAGCTTTAAAAGTGCGGATTTTATCGCTTCGTCAACTGTTTTTGCGCTAACTTCTATTTTGTTCATTTCTTTTTGCCTCCCTTTTTGGGTTTACCACCCTTTTTCTTGGCTGGAGTCTTTGGGATTTGTGAAGTTGCTTCACTTTGAGCTTCGACTTCAGGCTGTTTTGCGCCAAAATATTTTGTAATTGCTATTTGTTGAATCATTTGAATAATGTTGCCTAAAATCCAGTACAACCCTACACCGGCAGGAAGTGTGAAAGCAAACCAGGCGGTCATCAGCGGAAACAGCATATTCATGGTGTTCATGGTTGAAGCGGCTGAGCCTTCCTGCGGCTTGGAACCGCTAAGCGCGGTTGTTATCTTTGTTGATAAAAATGTGGTCAAAGCAGCCAGTATAGGTATAAGAAGTAAGGGAGAAAGCGTAATAAAAGGAGCACTATACAGTTGACCGAAAAGCTCGAAATTTATCCTTGTAAAGCCAAGGCTCGGTGTATCGCCCAAATTCAGCCCCAAAAAATTAAAATTAATAAGGCTGACATTTTCAAGCCCTATTGATTTTAGCATTTCAGGGGTGAGGTTTTGTGCAATGATTATTTCCGACTGTCTGGCACCGTTTATGATTGCTTGTCCCTTTGCGGCTAAAGCTTCGTTTACCTGTTGAGTCAAAGCAGCTATTTTATCAGCAGAGATATTCAGCATATAAGTAAGCGGTCTTATGATAACCTGATAAAGACCTATTATTATAGGAAACTGAATCAGAAGCGGTAAGCACCCCCCCATAGGGTTTACATTATGCTCCTTATAAAGCTTCATGGTTTCTTCGTTTAATTTTTGTTTGTCGTTGGCGTATTTTTTTTGCAGCTCTGCCAGCTTTGGCTGAATTCTTTGTGTTTCCTGCATGGATCTGTGCTGTTTGATGCTAAGAGGAAGAAGAAGAATTCTTACAATGGTGGTAAAGAGCACCAATGCCCAACCGTAATTGCCCACCAAGTGGTTGAGTGCAAATAACAAAATGCCAAAAGGCCTGGATATAAAGCCCATAGCTAAGCTCCCTTCAAATGTTACGGAACGGGGTCATATCCACCTTTATTCCAAGGATGGCAGCGAAAAATCCTGCGCAAAGAAAGGTACAACCCATAAACTGCGCCATGCTTTTCAATTGCTTCCAAAGCGTAGCTGGAGCAAGTGGGCACAAATCGGCAGCTTGGTTTTTTTAGTGGTGATATGAACCGTCTATAAAATTTTATAATAAATACAAGTATGGTTTTCAAATTATGCGGCCCCCTGCCTAAAAGGCTACTTGGGTAAAGCCAATGGTATAAAAGTTAAGCCCAGCCTAAGCTGCAGCTATTTTTTTATGTTTTCTTCCGAAAATAAGCCTGCTTTTTTCAGCATAGCACCAATATACTTGCAATAATGGTCAAACTTGGCATCAAAAGCAGACGCTCTTGCTACAATAACAATATCGAACCCCGGTTTTAAAAGAGGTTCGTAGCGCCTGAACGCCTCGTAAATACGACGACGAATCTTATTGCGTTTTACTGCTTTTCCAATCTTTTTGCTAACAGTAATGCCAAAACGGTTGTATGAAAGCCCGTTTGGCATACTGTGCAGAACTAAAATTGGACTATGCTGGACCTTACCTCGATAGTAAAGCCTTCTAAACAGTGTGTTTTGCTTAAGTGAAACAGTGTTTTTCACTTTAAATCAAGCAGAAATACGGGCGCGTCCTTTTGCACGGCGCCTTGCAAGAACTTTTCTGCCGTTGGAAGTGGACATTCTTTGCCTAAAGCCGTGTACCTTTTTTCTTTTACGTTTTTTCGGTTGATAAGTGCGAAGCATTTAATATTCCTCCTAAAAATATGTGATGCAAATTTATAAAAATTGCATTATTGCAATAAAAATTTGCCAAGCGGATTTAAAAATCGCACAAATTGGCAGTACAAATATTATACATTAAACTTATTAGGTTGTCAATATTTTTCAAACTAAAATTCAAATTTTATATCTGCAGTTGTCAAACATATGTTACATCAACCTTAAAAATTATTGGCAAAATAATTTGCCTTAAATCCCATAACAACCACTTAACCGAGTCTAAGCGGGATGTCAATAGTGCTTTGCATTTAC
>JAQVDK010000028.1 GCA_028697835.1 Eubacteriales bacterium
ATCGTGGGGCGTCGAAAACGCGCAAACCCTTGTTGCCCAGAAGAATCCGGATTTGGTTATTATTTCATTCGGCATGAATGATGGTGCAAAAGCTGTAGCGCCGCAAACATATATTGACAACCTTCAAAGCATTATGGATACGGTAAGAAGCTCTAATCCTGATGTGGAATTTATACTGGTTTCAAGTTCGCTGCCTAACCCGGAATCGGCGTCGGTCAATGCAGGGTCCCAGGAATTATATTTGCCGTATTTGCAACAGCTTTGCAACGATGCCCAGGGGGTGGCGCTTGCCGACATAACAACTCCTAATCAAAAATTACTGGAGAAAAAAAGGTTTGTTGATATGACGGGAAATAACATTAATCATCCCAATGATTTTATGATTAGGTGGTATGCGCAAATAATATCCGCCATATTTTTGCAATAAGGTTTTTCTAATCGTATAGCACAATTAAAAGAGATTTGGAGGTTCCTATGCTAAAAAAGATAATATTGTGTGCTGTATTGTTGATAGGACTTGCAGTATGCGCGTCGGCTCAATCGCTTGGGTATGACATTCCTGAAGGATTTGAAAATGTTGTTTCAAACACCTTTGACGATAATGTGCTGCCGTCAAACTATATAAGCAACGCAGGAAAGTTTTACGTTGATAACGGTTGGCTTATGAGGCCCAATACAACAAAGGACAAGATTAACATATACAGAACGGATGGAAGTCAGCTTTTATTGGATAGTTTTGTTATGGAGTTTAGGGCAAAAACTACTGCTAATTTCGGAGATAGCAGCCAAATTGTTAGAATAGGATTGTTTAGCAGCCCGGCAGACGAGAGCGGAACTTTAAGTTTCGCTCTCAAGCCAAATCAAATTATATATACAAATGCAGGGAAGTCAACAACAGTTCAATTATCAAGTATAAGCGGATTGCAAAGCTGGCTCGACAACGGGGTAATAGTAACCGGCCAGCCGTTTGATATAAAGTTCGTAGTAATTGGAAGCAGTGCGTCTTTATACATGAAGCCGGCCGAGTCCGAGCAGTATTTTCTTGTACTAAGCAATAACGAGGTTGTCGGTTCAGTTATAAAAGGAATGCCCGGCATATTGACACAATGGTACGGGAATATGCGTTTTGATGAAATCCATATACACGAGCTTCCGCCTTTTATCGCCCAGCTAAGTGATACGGTAAATCCCCTTGAAGTGCCGGCAAGCGGGTCTGTTAAAGTAGATTTTAATTTAAAAGTCGATACAGCGTTGCTGCACGATGACAGTATTGTACTTTCATATAATGGTCAGCCAGTTGAAGATTATCAAATATCGGTTGTAGATGAAAAAAGTGTTGAAATAAGCTTTGACGGTCTTGAATACAACACTTATTATGATATTTTAATAAGCTCTGCGCTAAAGGATTTGTATGGGCGCCAGCTTTCCGACGGAAACAGTTTGAGGTTTTTAACCGAAAAAAAACCGCCTTCGGTTGAGGTGTCAGACTTGATTTTCTCAAAAAACGGTACTGCTATTCAAGTCCTTTCAGACGGGAAAATTAAAGTCTTAGCACAAATTACCAACACCGAAGAAAAAATGATTGACGTATTCATGCTTGTGACTTTATGTGAAGGAAATGAAAAAAACTATGTTGTTAAGGATATGGCTTTGGCTAAGACTAATTTAAGCGGGGAGAGCAAAACCGTAGAATGTGAAATTGAAGTAGGCAGCACTCAAGGGCAGTTTGTTAAAGTGTATTTTCTTGACGAATTTGAGTGCGCAAAGCTATATACCGAACCTGTATTGTTTGATGCAAACGGTGTAAGCAAAGAGTCTGTTAATACAAGCACCGACCAAGTTGACAGAGATGATGTATCGGCACAAATAAATGCAGATACAGGAGATGTAAATATTGTATGCAATGCCCTTGCTGACGGAAAGGAATCTTTTGTTATATTCGTTGTTAAGCCAAATGCAAGCCTTTACAATGTTAATCCGTCAAATGTAAAGTCAATTATATATCATGTAAACAGTCAAATTCTAAGCGCCGATACAAGCTTTGATTATACGATAAATATTCCCAAAACTAAAGATGGGATTGATATGGGTGGCAAATACAGCGTGGTTATGTCCAACAGCCAAAAAGCTTGCGTGCAAACGCATTTTTACTATGTGACCGAACATGCTGCAAATCAAGAGTTTTTGATGCTAAAAAGCTATGTTGTTTCCAAAGGTACGTATGACGAGCAGGCAAAGGCAAAAATTGAGGAAACGTTGACATCCCCGTTTTTTCTGGTGGATTTAGATAATGAGGACTATATTTTGCACAGCAGCCGTGTTGCTTCCGGTTTGTTTTTGGGTATAAAAAACGGAGATATTGCCGATTATCAGGCGTTAATCGATGCGTGCTGGCAAAATGTTGCTCTTGAAACAATCAATAATTGCGATAATGCACAGTGTGTGGAGCAAAAGCTGATACTGTATTATGAAAGCTTGCTCCAGCCGATAAAAGACGAGCTTGCGGATTCGGATTTGATGAGCAATATTGCGGAAAACTTGTTCAATTATCGAGCAAAGCATGGCGCGTTTGCGTCGGTTTCATCCATGATAAATAAGTACAACGAAATAAAAGTTTTGCTAATGATGAAAAATATTCAATTGAGCAGTAAAATTACAGAAATTATTGAAAACTATGTCTATTTGATTGGAATAGACACAAGCGAATATGACAAATACGGAAAAACCGAGGTTAACAAGGCGCTAAAGGGCAAGGTCTTCGAATCATTAAATGAAATAAAACAAGCATACAACAACAGAATCAAGGAATTAAAGAACAAACCCGGCGCCCCTTCGGGCGGCTCGCCATCCTCCGGCGGGAAATATGTTAATTACAATAATTATGTTGACAATGCGCTGGTACAAAGCAATAATACTAATGATTACCAAGCCGAAGATAACATTTTTGCTGATATGGAAGGATATGATTGGGCAATAAAAAGTGTGACAAATTTGGCAAAGGCAGGCATAATAAGTGGAATGGGAGATGGCAGGTTTGAACCGTCTCGTGATGTTAAAAGAGAAGAGTTTATTAAGATGCTTGTAAACGCCTTGGGTTTAAATTCCAATGGATATCATTCCAGTTTTAAAGATGTTGATAAAAACATGTGGTATTATAGCTATATTTCTATTGCCGAAGGCTTAGGGATAGTAAAAGGAAGGGCTGATGGCTCTTTTGGCATAGGTGAAAGTATTACACGTCAGGATATGGCGGTTATGGTTTATAGGGCGCTTGAAGCTGCAGGAGCAAGGCTTTTGGAAGCAAGCTTGCAAATCAATTTTAAAGACTTTGAAGAAATTTCCGAGTATGCCGCAGAAAGTATTGCTGTGCTATACAGTAACGGAATAATTAGCGGAAAAGGCGACAACCTTTTTGAGCCGAATAGCTATGCCAACCGAGCAGAAGCGGCAACACTTATTTTTTCTTTAATTGGCATGGAAGCGAATTAGGGAGGGGCATATGAAAATTAAAACATTATCATTTGTATTAGTTGTGGCTATGCTATTTAATTTAACGATTTTTGCTTCGGCAGAATCAGAACACGATGGAGACGTTACAAAAGAATTCGAAACCCTTACCGCATTAGGTATCATAAAGGGCTACGAAAATGTAGATTTCAATCCTAATCTTAGAGTTAAAAGAGCAGCATTTTGCGCACCGGTTGCACGGCTGTTGGGATTTAACGAAAGCGCTGACTCTAAATTAAAGGTATCTTCGTTTTCGGACGTCAGACCTGAATATTGGAATTCCGTTTACATAGAGTATCTTTTGGCAAAAGGAATTATTGATATGAATGAAAGCGGGGAATTTAGGCCTGAGGATGATATTACATATTTAGAGGCTGTGAAAATACTTGTAAGTGCCATGGGATATCGTTTTATTGCGGAATCAAAAGGCGGATTTCCAACAGGCTATCTTGAAATTGCAACACAAAACAGATTGTTGGCGTCTGTCGGAAATGATGAAGGCTTCATTACTTATGGGGCTGCTGTTAGAATGATTTATAATTCACTTAATGCAGAAATATTGGAAGAGGTTTCCTTAGGCACCAGAGGATTCGGTTATCAAAAAAGAGGGAACACATTCCTCTCTTTGTATTTGGACATCAAGGTTGTTGAGGGAATTGTTACTGCCAATTGGTATACTCATATAAAAGGACACGGTAAGGCAAAAAAAGAACATGTGATTATAAATGAAGAAGTTTTAAGTGTGGGCACCACCAACGCAGCAGATTTTTTAGGCGAAAATGTTCGGGCATACGTTAAAAGTGGAGAGGACGACAATATCATTTTAACAATTGAATCATACAGAAACAATATCGTATTTATTGACTATAATGATATACCTAAGATAAAGCCGTCGGAACTTTCACTTAGCCACTTTGAATTCTATAATAACGACAGGATTGAAAGAGTTTATCTTTCGCCTGAACTGGAAGTTATATATAACAACAGTGCCTACACAGACTTTGTTATGAGCGACTTTTATATACAAAGCGGATTTATAAAGCTGATAGATAACGATAATGACATGCGCTATGATTTAGCTGTAATATGCGAATATGAAAATTACTTTGTAAAATCCGTTGACCTGGCAAGCAATCAAATAAGCGATAAATATGGAAAGATATTAAACTTTAATTCTGACACTGTTTTTTATGACAACAAGGGAAATTTGCTTGCGGCCTCGAATGTGGTAAGCGGAAATGTTTTGTCTGTTTTGGAGTCAAAGTATAGCGAGAATATAGTTGTTTATGTATGCAACGATAAAGTAACGGGTATAGTGGAAAAAGTCGAGCAATATCAGGACGATGAAGAATACATTATAAACAACACCGCATATAAAATGTCAAGCAGCTATTTGGCTGCAAAAAGGCATCCGGAGTATTATTCCATAAGCTTAGGCGATGATGTTGTTTTGCATTTGGACTATATGGGCACAGTTGCCGGGGTTAGCAAAAACTACAGCGAGGAATTTAAATATGGTTATTTGATTAATGCAGTGCCTTCAAGAGGATTGGATGCAAGGCTTCAATTCAAAATTTATACTCAAAACGATGAAATGAAGGTGTTTGACAGCAAGGAAAAACTAATTGTGGATAATGTTGTTATGAAAAACAGCGACGAAATACTAAGTGCACTGCATAATGGCGAAACCAACGCAGCCAAAAACAACATTAAGCAATTGATTAGATTTGCTGAGCAAGATGGTGTAATTAAAGAGATTGATACAGTCAAACAGACAATGGACGAATCTTCGGACAATTTGCGTCAAATGTTGAAAAGCGAAGCAAGGCTAAGATATAAGGCTAAAGCAAAAACGTTTTCCAGAAGCTTTTTTATAACCGGAGAAACAAGGCTGTTTATGATTCCCAGCGATGAAACGGAAGAACAAGCATATAAAGTTATAGGATATGGTGAATTGGTTAACGATAAATATTATGATGTTATTGCTTACACAGTAAATAAGTTTAATCCTTTTGCAACTGTGTTGGTTATGTTTGACCAATATTCCAGCGAGCCAAGCAATACCAGTCCTATTTATTTGGTGGAAAACATAACAAAAGCAATATACAATGAAACGGAAATTGTTGAAAAGCTTGTTTGTTATCAAGGAGCTGCAAAGCAAGAAATTTACGGTACAGAGAGTGATACGTTTTCAAAAAGCAACATTAGCTCAGGCGATGTAATAAGATTGGGAATAAATTCGGCAGGACGTGTTGATACGTCCAACGGCAAGTTGGGGAATATCGTAAAGATTTATGATTACAGCGAAAACAAATTTATGCTTCCCTCAAACCCCAGCGGTTCAGTTATATCCGGCGGAAGAGTTAGTCTTTCTGAAGTGTACAGAACATTTGAAAGCGGAATTATAGAGGTGTCCCTTCGTCACGAGATTTCTGAGGACGGAGATTTAATCATCACAAAAGTGGATCCGGCGGATATAAAGGAAGATGATGTTTTGGAAAAACGGCAGATATCCTTGTTTAAGGTAGTAAAGTATGATGGGAGATTAAAAAAAGCTTCAAATGCAACTCAAAAGGACATTAAGGATTATGTAAGCTTTGGGGCTGATTGTTCGAGGATTGTAAGCTTTGAGGAAAACGGAGAGCCTCGGACTATTATAATATACAATGATTAAAGGGATAGAAACGGCAATAATAAGGTCCGGTTTTGACAAAAAGCATTGTTATGTTCACATGCGGGCAGGGGCTTTTCCTGACGGCTTGATTATTATAACAACTCAAAAGCTGCTGCTATCGGGCATAGATAGATTTGAGCCGTTGGAAACCATGACAAGCTTTGACTATGGGGCAACATGGACACAGCCGACTGCAGAAAAAGGTTTTTCAAGCAGGATTGACAAAGATATGGAAGTATTATGCTGCGATTTTACGCCGTCGTTTCATGCAAGGACCAAAAAGATGCTTGGTATAGGACAAACAGTGCGATACAAAGGGGAGAGCGTTGCTCGACCTTCTCCCCGCGAAACAGCGTATGCGGTTTATGACAGGCAAAACCAATGCTGGGGAAGATGGCAAACCCTTGAAATGCCAAACCAGATGAAATTTTACAATTGCGGTGCAGGGTGTGCCCAAAGAGTTGATTTGCCGTCAGGGGATATACTTCTACCGTTTTACTTTAAGAAAAATAATGTTTTTTGCTCTGGTGTAATGCGCTGCATTTTTGATGGTGACCGCTTGATGTACCAAACACATGGAAGTGAGCTTTGTGAAGATGAAAGCGGCAGGGGAATTTACGAGCCATCCCTGACATATTACAAAGAAAAGTATTATTTAACCCTCAGGGCAGATAACTGCGGATATGTTTCGGTTAGCGGTGATGGCCTAAGCTATAGCAAGCCTATTGTTTGGCGGTGGAATGACGGAACGGTTTTGCCTAACTATAATACGCAGCAGCATTGGGTCTGCCATAGTGACGGATTGTTTTTGGTATATACCAGAAGGGGAGCTAATAATGAACATGTATTCAGGCACAGGGCGCCTTTGTTTATGGCGCAGGTTGATACGAAGCGTCTTTGTTTAATAAAAGAAACCGAAAGAATTATTGTGCCCGAGCGTGGGGCAAGGCTTGGAAATTTTGGGGTGACGCATATATCACCATATGAAACGATTGTTACCGTAAGCGAATGGATGCAGCCTGTCGGCTGCGAAAAATACAATAGTGACAATGCTTTTTTCGTTACCAAGATAAAATGGGAGAAGAAGAATCAATATTATTGTGTTTAGCATATTGGCATATTAAAAGCGTTACTTTTAGGAGTGATTTTGTGAAAACGTTTAAAGGGATTTTTCCTGCCCTACTTACACCGTTTTATGATGATGGTACAATTAATAAAGAATCGTTAAAAAAACTGATAGAGATGAATTTGGATAAAGGTGTAAGTGGTTTTTATGTGGGTGGCAGCACCGCAGAGGCTTTTTTGCTTGAAGTTGAGGTAAGACGAAAATTGCTAAAAATAGCAAAAGAAATAGCAAAAGACAGGTGCACTTTAATAGCGCATGTTGGAAGTATCTCCACCGAGCAAGCCATAACTCTTGCAAAGCAAGCGGAAATGTTAAAATATGATGCTATTTCGGCTATCCCCCCTTTTTATTATAAATTCGGCTTCGAGCAAATTAAAAAGTATTATATGGATATTGTAAAATCGGTTAACCTGCCTATGATAATTTATATGTTCCCTGCGTTTTCAGGAGTATCTTTAACTGTAGAGAATATTGCGGAAATTTTAAAAGATGAGCGCATAATTGGAATAAAATTTACCTCGAACGATTTTTACTTGATGGAACGTATCAAGACAATGTTTAAAGACAAGCTTTTGTATAATGGATATGATGAAATGTTTATTTCGGGATTGCTAATGGGGGCAGACGGCGGAATCGGAAGCACATATAATTTTATGTCTGAAAAGTTTATTAAAATGATGGATTATATTAATAATGGGGAAAACGGCAAGGCTTTGGAGCTTCAGCGAGAAGCAAACAATATTATAGAGGCTCTAATGAAGGTTGGGGTTTTAGAAGGAGAAAAAGAAATATTAAATTTGTTGGGCATAGATTTTGGCTTGTGCCGCCCTCCGTTTAAGACGATTTCAAAGGAAGAAAGCGCATTTTTGCGCGAGGCTGTCCTTCCTTATGTTAAAGCATAGGACCGGTTTTGCAGCAAAGCCGCCGTTTTGTGAGAACAAGGTGGTACCATGACTTGAAAAGTTCAATCTGCGATTAGCAGGTTGGACTTTTTTGTGTATTATTGTGCCAAATTATTATGTTTTAATTTATGGATAAGTTAAAAGATATGCGTCATTATTACCGGTTTGCGAGGAATTTAAAAACTGAAAAAACAAAAGCACAGGAACTTATGATTTTTCCATTGAAAAAAATGAAAATAGTATATAATTGTATATAATTAGAAAAATATAGCTGTATAAATTGGATGTTTTGAAAATAAAGCTAATTCTTTCTGGCATGAAAAAGTAGTTTTATGCTTACATAACGAAGGAGGAAAAGCAATTGAAGCTTTCGAATAAGTTATAAAAGCAGGAAGAGGTATATGTGATTTCGATAATCATGTATCTGCGCCTTACCTTAGAAAATGCTTTAATCTTGAGTTCTTACCGTCAAAAGCAGAAATAACCATATGCGCACTTGGATTTTATGAGTTGTATGTAAATGGCAAAAATATTACGAAAGGCCCTCTGGCACCATATATAAGCAATACAGATGACATATGCTATTATGATAATATGATATTACGGATTTACTTATAGAAGGTAAAAATGCTTTAGGCATATTGCTTGGGAACGGTTTTAGAAACCCTTTTGGAGGCTTTGTATGGGATTTTGACAAAGCCTCATTCAGAGGGGAGCCTACAGTTGCAATTTGCCTTGAAGCAACGCATGGCGATAAAACTTTTGAACTTGAGGCGGATGAGACCTTTAAGGTGCACTCATCGCCCATAATATTTGACGATTTGCGCATGGGGTGTCGGTATGATGCACGAGTTGAAATACCAAATTGGAATATGCCGGATTTTGATGACAGCAGTTGGGATAATGCCGTAATTGAGAAAACCCAAAAAGGCATTTAAAAGCTTTGTGATGCAGAGCCTATTGTAATAACAAACGAACTGAAACCCATTAAACTTACGCACTATGACGAATTTTCCTACTGCTACGAAAGCAGTAAGGTAGGAGCGAAGCCTATTGAATGTGCCATCAAAAGAAATGTTTATCTTTACGATTTTGGAGTAAACAGCGCCGGTGTTACAACGCTTAGTATTAAAAACGCAAAAAAGGGGCAGGTATTAACCATTCGCCATGCCGAGGATAAGGTAGATGGAAATGTATCAATAAATTCAACTGTTTTCATCAGACCTGATACAACTGCAAAATATTTGGAGTATGCCCAGACAGATGTGTATATTTGCAAAGGCGGATATGAAGAATTTGCGCCTAAATTCAAATACGACGGGTTTAGGTATGCAATTGTTGAGGGGCTTGAAAAAGAGCAGGCAACTTCTGAAACGCTTACCTTTCTTGAAATGAGTTCCGATTTAAAAGAAAGAGCAAGCTTTAACTGCTCGGATGAAGTATTGAACAAGCTGCAGGAAATTACCAGAAGGTCTGTGTTGTCCAATTTTTTCTATTTCCCCACAGACTGTCCTCATCGTGAGAAAAATGGTTGGACGGGGGATGCTGCTGTGTCGGCAGAGCATATTCTTTTAAACCTAACTGCTGAAAAAAGCTTGAAGGAGTGGCTTTTGAATATCAGGTTTGCTCAGAGAGAGGACGGCGCACTTCCCGGAATAGTGCCAACAGGAGGCTGGGGCTTTAAATGGGGAAACGGTCCCATGTGGGATAGTGTGTGTAAATTTGCCTTATTATATTTATAAATTTACAGGGGATAAAACTGTTATTGAAGACAATGTTTCAATGATAATGCGTTATTTGTGCTATGTTTCTTCAAAGAAAAGCGAAAGAGGTCTTATAGCATTTGGGCTTGGTGATTGGATAGACCCCTTTCAATCAGAGCGAGGCCATATAGCTTCGCCGCTTGAATTTACTGACAGCGCAATGATTTTTGACATTGCAAAAAAAGCGTCGTTTCTTTTTAAGCAGATTGGAAGGAAAAATGAGTCGCAATATGCAACAAATATTGCAATGGAAGTTAAATCAAATATAAGGGAGCATTTGATAGACGGCAAAACAAAAATTGTAGCAGGCAACTGCCAGACCTCTCAGGCTGTTGCTTTAGAAGTAGGACTTTTTGAAAAAGATGAATTGCCGGAAGCAAGAAGGCGGCTAATTGAAATAATTAACCGTGACGGCGATATAAATGCCTGCGGAATGATAGGGTTGAGATATATCTTTCATGCCCTTGTAAATGCAGGCGAAGCAGACCTTGCATATAAAATGATTACCTCTAAAGAGCGCACTTGCTACGGATATTGGATAAAAAACGGCGCAACTTCTTTGTGGGAAAGCTTTCTCGATTTAAGCATTAATGCGGGTGAATCAAAAAACCATCATTTTCTTGGCGATATATCAAGCCTTTTTATACAGGAGTTTGCAGGTCTTAAGCCAAACCCCCAGGCTAAGGACATTAAAACGTTTGAAATATCTCCTCATTTTGTTAAAAAGCTTAGCTATCCGGCAGCAAGCTATAATTCGCCTTTCGGAGAAATTACTGCTCGTTGGGAAAGACAGGGCAAAAGAATCAAATTAGATGTAACTTCGCCGGAGTGCATGAGCGGCAAAGTTGTTCTTCCGTCCGGGTTTGTGTTCGGTGACGGAACAAATGAAAAGCTCTTAAACGGAATACATCATTTTGAAATATATCAAAGGTAGTAATCTATTTGAAAATTGGCCAAGAACACATAAGCTGTTTTGTCGGTGAAAGGATATGGAACAGACGTATTTTTTGAAAAAACATACACTCCATAAGCGAGTATGGTGAGCTGATGCTTGCTATTCTCGCTTTTTTGCTAAGGCAGACAAGGGGTTAATATTATTTGGAGCCTAAATCAATATTAAACTTCAAGTTTTTTCTGTATTCCGACGGCAATTTACCCATTGTATCTTTAAACACACGACGAAAATAGACCGCAGAAGAAAAACCCAGCTTTGCGGCGATTTCCTCGATTGTGAAGTCACTTTCCAATAAGTTTACTGCTTTTTGGATACGGATGTTGTTGCGATATGCAATAGGAGAACAACGCATGGTGTTTTTGAATAAGGCGTAAAATCGCGATTCGCTGAGCAGACACATTTGTGCCAAATCAGATATGGAAAATTCCCGGTCGCTGTTTCTTTCGATATATTCAACTGCGGGTTTAATGCTGTTGATAGAAATATTTTGCGCTTTTTCATATTCAAGAAAAGGCAAAATTTCCGAATACAAATCATAAAAAAGTGAATAAGCTTTAAGCTTTGCCGCTCCGCCTTCTAAAATATATTTGCACAAAAGCTCAAATTTGGATAGTATGGATTTGGTTTGCAGAGGCTTAATTTTTTGAAGGCAAAACCTTTGCGGAGAAAACTCCGAATAAGGATTCGTTATATGAAAATGTATTGCATAATACAAAATTTCGTTTTGTCCGGACCAGTAGGATATGTATTTAGCACCGACAGGTATGAAAAAAACGTCAAACTTGCCCACGTCTATGGTACTTTCGTCCATTACAAATTTTCCCTTGCCCTTTTGCATTACCGCTATTGTAGAAAACGGACGGGGATTTTCACTCCAGTTGCAGGTGTGGTCTGAAGTATATTCATATTTGGCAGCTTGTAATTGGCTTAGTCCCAAAAGCGAATTATCCATAATATCTTCCCTCTAAAAACAATAGTATTGTTATCATTAACAATAGGATAACATATTGATATTTTGTTGTCAATGAAGTATGATTAATTTATAATATATCCCCAAAGGAAGGTGGTATTATGATTAAAATTGGCCAAATCGGCATGGCACATGACCACGCGGACGGAAAGATGGACTGTGTGCGAAAGTTTCCGGATGTTTTCAAGGTGGTTGGCATTGCCGAGGAAAATCCGGATGTGCTAAAGGAAAAGGGAGGGCGAAGCTGCTATAGGGACATACCTTTAATGAGCGTAGATGAACTTTTAAGTATTGATGGACTTGACGCCGTAATGGTGGAAACAGACGAGCTTTCTTTGGTAAATGCTGCGCAAAGGTGTACAGACAAAGGCATTCATGTCCACCTTGACAAGCCTGCGGGTGCGAATTTGGAGGATTTTGAACGCCTTCTTTCCGATGCCAAAAAAGGCTTATAGTGCAGCTTGCGTATATGTATAGATACAATCCTGCGGTAAAATATTGCCTTGACGCAGCTAGAAGCGGTGCTTTGGGAGAAATATTCCGAGTTCAGGCAATTATGAATACATATCATCCGCCTAAAAAGCGGGCTTGGATGAAGCCGTTTCCGGGCGGGAATATGTTTTATTTAGGCTACCATATGGTCGATTTAGTCATGCTTATTATGGGAGAGCCCGAAAGAATCATACCCTTTAACAAATCAACAGGGTTTGACGAAGTTGATGTTACTGACACCGGCTTTGCCGTTTTTGAATATAAAAATGGAATCGCAACAGCGGAAGCGTCGTCAAATGACGTAAACGGATACGGCAGAAGGTCGCTTCTTGTATGTGGCAGCAAAGGCACTATCGAAATCCGCCCTCTTGAGAGGGATTATAACGGGCAGCCTAAGCTTGTGTTATCATTAAAGGAAATGACTCGGGAACGTGATTATACAGACTGCAAAAGCTATACACCCATGCCGCCTATGAGCGGAAGGTATGATGCCATGATGCTGGAATTTGCGGATTTGATAGAAAACAAATTGGAAAACCAATTTACATACGAATATGAGCTTATGGTTCAAAAAGCGGTGCTGTCCGCATGCGGTATGCAAGTTTAAAGAAAGGGGATGATTTTTTTGAAAGCTGTACTGATAACAGAAAACAAGGATTTGGTGTGGTCGGATGTTGCGAATCCCGTTTTAAAGGAGGGGGAGGTTTTAGTTGAAATTTATGCGGCTGCTCTAAACCGTGCGGACCTTATGCAACGTGCGGGCGAGTATCCGCCTCCGCCGGGCTGTCCCGAATGGCCGGGGCTTGAAATTGCGGGTGTTATAAAGGAAATGACTGACGAGGCAAAGGCACAAAGCAAGTGGAAGGTTGGAGATAGGGTTTGCGCCCTTTTGGGCGGCGGCGGTTATGCGGAGTATGCGGCGGTTCACCACAGCATGCTTATGCCCATACCAAAGGGACTGTCCATGATTGAAGGGGCTGCACTTCCCGAGGCCTTTGCAACGGCTTATTTAAACCTTTTTATTGAAGGCGGTGCAAAGGCGGGCGACACTCTTTTAATGCACGCCGGCGCAAGCGGGCTTGCAAGCGTAATTATCCCTATGGCAAAGGCTTTTGGACTTAGGGTAATTACTACCGTCCTTTCGGAGCAGATTGCAAAATCAATTGTTCATCTAAACGCTGACGTAGTTGTTGACACTTCAACCCAAAGCATAGTAGATGTTTTAAAAGCCGAGGAAAAAGAGGGACGTTCAATAAGTATTGCAATAGACTGCCTGGGCAGCGAAAAGGTTGGGGAGTGCCTCCCATATGTTGCTTATGGATGTCGGTGGATTATGATTGCCACCTTGGCGGGTGATATAACCGAGGTTAATTTGCGTACGTTGTTTATGAAAAATATAAGGCTAATCGGCAGCACCCTGCGAAGCAAGCCGCAAGCGGTAAAGGCTCAAATTTTATCAAGCCTTGTTAAAGAGGTATGGCCCAAGGTGGAATCCGGCCAGGTCCGCCCCACCATTTACGCAATCCTGCCCATAACCCAGGCGGAACAAGCCCATGCTTTGCTTGAAAAAGGCAAAAGTGTGGGTAAGGTGGTTCTTGTAGTAAGGGAGGAGAAAAAATGTTAAGCGGCAAAAAGGTACTTGTATTGGGCGGCACAGGCGCAATGGGGGTATATCTTGTGCCAAGGCTTGCCCAGATGGGTTGCCAAGTTGATGTTATATCCCTTGACAAAGTACAGAGCAATGACGAAAGGATTACATATACTCAGGCCGATGCCAAGGACGATAACTATTTAAAAGAAGTATTGAAAAACCGATACGATGCAATTGTGGATTTTCTTCTTTACAATACAAATGAATTCAGCTCCTGGCATGAAATGATGCTAAAAAGTACGGACCATTACATGTTTTTTTCAACATACCGAATCTATGCCGACAGCCCTGTGATTACCGAGCAGTCCCCAAGGTTGCTTGATGTATCCGCGGATAAGGATTATCTTGCGAAGGAGGAAAAAGAATATTCCCTTTATAAGGCAAGGCAGGAAGATATTTTGCGCTCATGCGGCTTTGGCAATTGGACCATAATCAGACCGGCGATTACATATTCCAAGTATCGCTTCCAGCTTGTGACATTGGAGGCAAATGTGGTGGTTTACAGGGCACAAAAAGGCTTGCCTGTGATTGTTCCGCAGGAGGCGCTGCCGGTTCAGGCCACTATGAGCTGGGCGGGAGATGTGGCAAACATGCTTTCGCGTTTGGTTTTAAATCCCGCAGCCTACGGAGAAACCTATACCGTTGCAACTGCCGAACACCATACATGGCAGGAGATAGCCGATTATTATAATGAGATTATCGGGCTTGAATATATCCCCGTTGACACCGAAACATACCTAAACCTTTTCGGCGATTGGAAGGTTTATGCAGGCTATCAGCTTAAATATGACCGATGCTTCAACAGGGTAATAGACAACTCCAAGGTGCTTGCTGCAACGGGACTTAAGCAGTCGGAGCTTATGCCCCTAAAGCAAGGGCTTAAAAAGGAACTGCTTGCCTTGCCCAAGGATGTGGTTTGGAGCGAAACGACAGTAAATGCGAAAATGGATGAGCTTCTAAAAAAACTTGGCAAATAAGGGGGTCAAATCAAATATGAAGGTCAAACAAATCTTTTTCACCGGCAAAGGGAAGGCGGAACTTTTAGACAGCGAGATTGACCCAATCAAGGACAGCGAGGTGTTGATTGAATCGGTATATATTCCCATCAGTGCGGGAACTGAAAGGGCAAACCTTATGCGTATGCCAAACACCGGCTCGTTCAACCTTGCGGAAGGGGAGCGTGGCTGGGGCGGAGGCTATAGCTGTGCAGGCATTATAAAAGAAGTTGGCCAAAATGTAAAAAGCGTATCTGTCGGCGACAAGGTTTTGGCATTTTGGAGCGAAAACCGCTCCTATAATGTTGTGCCGGAGGAAAATGTTATCAGGCTGCCCGACAAATCCCTTGATTTAAAGCATGCGGCCTTTGCGTTTATTGCCAGTTTTTCAGCGGCGGCAATCCGCAAAACAAGGCTTGAGTTCGGAGAGTCCGCAATGGTATTCGGTCTTGGGATTTTGGGCGCCTTTGCCGTAAAGCTTTTAAGGATTGCAGGCGCCTTCCCATTATTGTGGCGGATTTAAACCCCAATTGCCGAAAATTAGCCCTTGATTTAGGCGCCGATTACGCCTTTGACCCTGCCGGTTCAAACTTTGAGCAGTCCGTTAAGGAGGTTACCTGCGGCAAGGGGGCAAGAGTTATAATCGAGGTTACGGGGCAGGCGTTAGCTTTAAAGCAAGCCCTTGATTGTGTTGCGCCCTTTGGCAGGATAGCGCTGCTTGGATGCACCAGGGTATCCGATGTCCAAATTGATTATTACAACAAGGTGCACAAGCGGGGTATAACCATTGTGGGGGCACATACAATTGCACGCCCTGCAAAAGAATCATATCCCCATTACTGGACTCATCATGACGATTGCGTTTCTATAATGAATTTTATGTCGCACGGAAGGATGGACATGACAAAGGTTATTTCACAAGTCCATTCGCCAAAGGAAGCTCCCAAGGTTTACAAAAGGTTGGCAGACGACAAAGACTTTCCCATCGGTGTTGTCTTTGATTGGAGAGAAATTTAAAATATAAAGGTGAGGGATATAAAATGAGTAAAACCTTTCTTGGGCACAAACGTCCTATTCTTGTGGGGTCTATAAGGCAGCCGACTGTCAGTGATGCAATAGCGGATATAAAAAACTGTGAGCATGACGGCGCCGATGCGTTTATTTTGCATATTCATCTTATGGAGGAGGAGTATCACACCTTCGACAGCTTCAAGCAAATAGCGGACCGCACCCCATTGCCGATTATGGCAATTAACTATCTAAATGGCAATGGACAAACGGACGAGGAAAAAACAGCAGTTCAAAAAGAAGCAGTAAAGGCGGGCTTTGCCTGTGTGGATATGCGCGCGAACACCTTTGACCGCGATTCAAGAAGCGGCCTTACAGGCTGCAAGGCTGCGTTTGCCGCCGCAAATCCAAAAGAAATAAGCATGCGTCCGGAAACAATTGAAAAGCAAAAGCAAACCATACATGAGTTTCACGAAATGGGCAGCGAGGTTCTTATGTCCGCCCATGTGGACGTGGAGCTTTCGGAAGAACAAGCCATCTCCCTTGCTTTGGAAATAGAGTCTCGTGGTGTGGATATTGTTAAAATAATTACGGCATGCCATAGTTACGAGCATGCACTGCATATGCTAAACACCAACGTTGCTTTAAAAAAGCATCTTAAGGTGCCCTTTTTGTACGGGTGTTCGGGTTATCATGGCAAGATGCTGCGTCCTTTGTCGCCCCTATTTGGCTCCATGCTTGTATTTGGGCATCATCAATACGCCGCAATGTCTAATACCCATAAGCCGCTTTTAAAGGACATGAAGAAGTTTTTCTAAATTGTGGATTGGAATATGTTTGAATAAAGTAAGTGTTAATCTTTTTATAACAGGCAAACAAGCTTTGGTTGCTGTAAAATCTAATATAAAGAAATAAAAAGAAAAAAATACTTTTCTTAGCCCTTGCTGTGTAAGGGCTTTTATTTTGTCAAAATTTATTAAAAACGTGGACTTATGGAACAAAATGATATATAATTATTTTATGAATATTACTAAAAATATAAAATCCTTTTCCCTTTGGGTGGGTATAAATTGCCGGATAAGCAGCAATCATATTCAAAAAAATGCATTAAAAGCGCTAAATAGGGCATTATGATGCGCTTTGCATATAATTATAAGAAGTCGTGAAAAAAATAATTAGCGTAAGGGGAAGAAACATGTTTAAATATGAAATGCATTGTCATACTAAAGAAACAAGCAAATGCGCAACGATTTATGCAGCTCAAATGATAGACTTTTATAAATCGGTCGGATATACAGGTGTAGTAATAACGGACCATTTTTTTAACGGAAACACTACCGTACCTTCGGATATTCCTTGGTCACAGCGTGTAGAATTGTTTGTACAAGGATTTGAAAATGCTAAACAAAGAGGAGACGAAATTGGAATTGACGTGTTTTTTGGGTGGGAGTTTTCGTTAAATGGTACGGATTTTCTTACATATGGACTGAATAAAGATTGGCTTTTAGACCATGAAGATTGCCATAAACTTAAAATCAACGATTATTGCGACCTTGTTCACGAAAGCGGCGGTTATATAGTTCAAGCCCATCCGTTTAGAGAAGCATCATATATTGACATGATTCGTCTTTTGCCTCGAAAAGTAGATGCAATAGAAGTATTGAACGCCTCCAGGGGCGATTTTGAAAACAAATTGGCGGATGAATATGCGGATAATTATTCTTTGCCCAAAATTTATGCAACAGATAACCACACCGGTCATAGGGAAAGAATTGCAGCAGTCAAGGTAAACGAAAAAGTAACTTCCGTAAACGATATTATGAAACTGGTATTGGAAAATAAGCATAAAAATATAGTTTTGGAATTGTAATGCGAAAGTGGAATGAGGTTTTCTCTGCAGATTCAAATCTTTTGTGATAGAAGCGACAATTGCCGAGGCGAGAATGCCATAACTTGGCGCTTTCGTCTTAGTCGCAATAAATAAGGATTTTCAGGGGTATTAAGGGCGGCTCGGTTTTGAGCCGTTTATTTGAAATCAGATGCTATCGCTGTTTAAAACCTTTTTGGTATGCTCCAAAGAGGAATATATTTCGCCGGTTATTTTTGAAAAAATATCAATGCACCTATCGTCAGCGGTTATGCTTTGATTAAACACAGGCTTTGACGTGGCGGTTTCCCGAGCAATTGAAATTTTAAGCTCTTGATAGCCGGAAAGCCCCAAACGCCTTGCAAAGCGCACAATGGTAGCTTCGCCGCTGCCGCAAAGCTCTGCAAGCTCGCTTATGGAAAGGCTGATAATTTTGTCTTGGTTTTCAAATATCCAGTCTGCTATTTTCTTTTCTCCCGGTCCCATGTCGTTATATAAAGTTTTAATCCTTAAGGTTATGTTATTCATATAAATTCTCTTGTTAATGAAAATTAATTTCACTTATATTATAAAGTGGCTCTTTGTCAATAGTTGGGGTAAAAATCCTGCATAAGAAATTGCATGCACCTCAATTTGCTACGCATTTTGAGGTGTTTTTGTACGATTATATCCAAATACATGCAAAATGCGTTTTCTAAAACGTTCAAAG
>JAQVDK010000106.1 GCA_028697835.1 Eubacteriales bacterium
TGTGCATGTTGCTAACAGCAACATGCGGGCTTGCTTCGGATAATTTCGCTTTGCAGGATGTTGAAGCAGAAAATCAAATGCCTGATGGAGTGACATATTATTTTGCGGACGATTTTGAAAATCCAAGCCCTGTAGGTACGGTAAAATCCGGCGGAAAGCCGTTTTGGTCTCAGGTTGTTACGGACTCTTTCATAAGAGTTACTGATGATAACGGAAACAAGGTGGCTGAATATTATAACGATTCAGCCAGATATGTCTACTCCAGACTGGATAAAAGATTCGACATAGGCGAAAAATTCGCTGACCTTACTATTGAAGTTTCCATGAAAAGCACATTTTCGGACAACTATCTGAATGCGGAAATTCATGTTCTTCGTGGGGATAACACATTGATGAGGATTATGTCCATACCGCTTACCAACTATCACACAGAGCTTGGCACATGGGCGGATTTTAAGATAGATGTGGACCCGATAAACAGCATATACACTCTTTATATGAACGGCCAAGTGGTTGCCGAGAACGTAGCTTTTACCCCGGCTCCTAAAGACACCAAAATGTATAATTTCAGGCTAACCTCGCGTGTCAGCCCGTCAAATTCGGTTTTTCTGGACAACGTAAAGCTGTATTCCCGGTCAGAACTTGTGCATACAACCATGCTTTATGGAGGAACTGAAGTAAACTATGACTTAATACAACCGATGGACACCTCCTCAAATAACTTTGCATCCAACCTTAAGGCACATCCGAGAGTTCTTGTTACGGACTGGGATGAAATGCGCAGGAAAATCAAAGAGGACCCCATGTGCGCGTATTGGTACAACACACTTAAACTAAGGGCGGACAACCTTTTGACAACGGAAAATGTGGAGTATAAATATGCCAACGGAAGAAATATCCTTTCAGCGGCAAGGACCATAATGCAAAGGCTTTACTGCCTTGCTTTTGTGTATAATATCGAAAACGGCGACGAGCGCTACCTAAGACGGGCGATGGACGAGATGAGAAATGCGGGAAATTTTCCCGACTGGACCAATGTGGCCCCCATTATTTCAACGGAGCTTATGAGCGGTTATGCGATAGCGTACGACTGGATGTACTATGCCTTGTCGGACTTAGAAAAAGCCGAGATAGTCGATATTGTAAAGGAAAAAATACTTTATCAGGCTATGTATTCTTACGAGGGCTACATAGATGTTGAAATAGCAAGCGGAATCACCAACAGAACAACCGTGGCCAATGCGGCAATACTTATGGCGGCGGCTGCCTTTGGCGACGAGCACCCGAATCTTTGCCAATATCTTTATGAAAAAGCAATCAAACATATAAAGCCTCCGCTTTCCATGTACACAAACGACGGAGGGTTCCCGGAGGGCAGTATGTATTGGGTTTATTCCACTACATATGCCGTTTTGGCAATGGCAACCTTGGACAGCGCCGTGGACTACAGCTACAGGCTTGACGAGAAGGCGCGGTTTTTCGAAATGAAGGGGATTGAGGCAACGCCCAACTATAACATATATCTAAACGGTATGGCAGAGCGGTTTAATTTTGGTGATTCAATGTCCGGCTCCAATTCATATACCCCTATTTTGCACTGGTTTGCGCTTAAATATGGAGTGCCCGCATACTCCACATATTTAAACAGCCTTACAATGAGGGAAAATTTATTTTCCGAAAACTATAACCTTATTTTCAGCATTCTGTGGTATAAAAGCGATTTGGTTGGCGACGATATTGACTATCCCTTGGACCATGCGTTTGTTGACCCGTCGGCATCCCTTATCACTTTGCGTTCCTCATGGACGGACAACAACGGAATATATGCGGGTATGCAGGGCGGAAGCAACAAAACCAGCCATATGTTTTTTTCTTTGGGAACATTTGTTATAGACGCATTCGGCAAAAGATTCATACGCCTGCCGGGTCCAAGCAATTATTCGTGGAAGTTTGACAGTCATATGTACTATCACAAAAGAGCGGAAGGGCAAAACACAATAATTGCAAATCCCGGGGAAGGCCCCGACCAGAATCCGGATGCAGACGCTATAATAGAGCGGTTTGAAACACACGGCGACGAAGGCTTTGGAATACTGGATATGACCAAGACAAACAACGCATTTGCCTCGGCAAAACGCGGAATAAAGCTGACGGACGACAGGTCTCGTGTTGTACTGCAGGACGAAATTGTTTTAAACCGAGAGTCCGAGCTTTGGTGGTTTGCTCACACCGACGGCGATATTCAGGTAAGCGAGGACAAAAAAAGTGCTATAATCACCATGGGCGGGGACAGGATGTTTGCACACATTACCCATTGCTCGGAAGATGCGGAATTTATGATAATGCCCGCCCTTCCCCTTGAAACATCGCCGAAGGCGGCTGACGAAACATATCAGGACATATATAAATTGGCTATAAATACAACTGCCAAGGAAAGATTTGAGCTTACGGTAGAATTTATCCCGGTGGCGCAAGGGGAAGCGCCTGCGGAAAAGTTTTTGCCTATAACAAAGCTGGAGCAGTGGGGCTTGCAAGACGACAAAGAAGTGTTTGAAAACAAAATAGGCAATCGTGCCGTATTCATGGAAGGCAGCCCTTTGGCATTTGTGGGCGGCAGAAGGGTTTATATAGACTCAAGCAACCAAGACACTGCTCCTTTTTATAAAGAGGAAGAGTTAATGCTGCCGATTAGGTTTGTATCCGAGGCACTAAAGGGCTCTACCTCATGGGTGGCGGCACGTAATGCGGCGGATGTGTCTATGAACGGTATAACCATTTCCACACAGGCGGGGGCGGATACGGTTTTGGTGGAAGACCAGGTGAAAAAACTGCGTGTTCCCATTACAGAAAGAAACGGAAAGCTTTTTGCCAGCGCCCGGGATATTGCGGAGATTTTCAGAAAAAGCGTGTACTTTTTCGATGGTATAGTTATCTTAAGTCACAAACATGCAGATTATGACGCACAGACGCTGGCTGATATCAAAAGGCTGCTTGGCACACATATTGAAATCAACGGCGCTCCTTTTGAGGGACTTAAGGCTAACAAATATGAATACTATGTGCCAACGGCCGAAGATGGCAAAAACGAGATTGTATGCAACGGAAAAACCGTAAAGGCGGATAACGCTGCTGCAATTATTAACTTAGACGGTAAGGAATATAGCTTCTATTTTGTAGAGGACCAATATAAAAACATTTTCGGCACCGGTGATGCCGTAAATACCCTTGAGGTTTCAAAAGCTGCGGTAGTGCCTGATGAGCCCACCTGGATTCCGGTGGTTGATGTGGATATGAGTGTTGAGGACTCAAGATATCCCAAATCCGGGACCATTGACAACGTTATAAGCGACGAGCTGCGAAATCGCTGGTCTGCACCGGGTATAGCATGGATAAGCTATGATTTGGGCGAGGTTAAGACAATACACTCCTTCGGATTGGCAACCTTAAACGGGGATATGCGCTCGTTTAAAGTAAAGTTTGAGGTATCTGACGACAACCAAAATTGGGTGGAAGTGATGGATACCACAACCAGCGGCACAACAAGGCTTTTCGACATCTTCAAACTGAACGATATTAAAGCAAGATATTTCAGAATAACCGGAAACGGTGATACTTCCGGCGGCTCCTACAACAGCTACACCGAGGTAAGGTTTTATGAAAGCGAGAAGCAGGAGCAAAAAGACCGCGAACTTTGGCATGTGTATTTCGGAAGCGATAGGATTGAAGATGCCCCCGGAGCGGTTGCAAACCTTAAATGTGTAGGCAAAAACTCCAGCGGTCAGGTGGTGGAAGGAGCAACCTTTATGTTTGAATCCAGCAATACAAATGTGGCCGAAGTGGACGATAACGGAACCGTATATCTTAAAGATAAGGGAGAAGCAACCATAACAGTATCGGTACATAACGGATTCAAACTTATCCAAAAAACCATACCTGTAATTTGCAGATAGAGGGAGACATATGAAAAAAATAGCAATCCTTTTGGCTTTCACATTATCGATACCTTTAAATTTAGTCGCTCAGGAAATTCCCACACCACCCGCAGGCTCTAAGGCTCCCTTGGAATCGACGTATGTTTTTTCAGACGACTTTGAAAGATACAGCGACGGTACTGTGGTACGGGCAGATGCAGACGACTCGTGGACAGGAGTTGTAACAAATCAATTTATTGAAACAGTGGCAATGGAAGGAAATACCGTCTGCCGCCTGCACGCCGATTCACGGG
>JAQVDK010000029.1 GCA_028697835.1 Eubacteriales bacterium
ACCAAGATATTCGCCCTGGATTTAGACGGTTTTGGCAGGTTAAGGTCGGGATTTCCCTGGGTAAACCCGGGCGGCACCTCAAAAACCCTTGAAGCAACTATAACGCCGCTTAGCGCTGCAAGGCACACCCCCAACACACAGCATACTATCATAAGATATTTTTTCACATTCATGGTTTTCTCTCCTTATGTATAAAACACATTAAGGTGCAAACGCCTTAAAACACCCATATGTAATTTATGCGTTCCGCCTTGTTAGACAGAACGCATAAAATCTTACGATGTTGGTGGAGGGAGATGGATTCGAACCATCGAAGTCGTTGACAACAGATTTACAGTCTGCCCCCTTTGGCCACTCGGGAACCCCTCCGAACTTATTTAGGTTTATGATAAAACTGGAGCTGGTGATGGGACTCGAACCCGCAACCTGCTGATTACAAATCAGCTGCTCTGCCAATTGAGCTACACCAGCAGCTTCGTGCCAAACTATATTAACACATCTTTAAGTTGTTGTCAACACCTTTTTGTATATTATTGTTGCCAATAGATGGTCGGGGTTACAGGATTTGAACCTGTGGCCCCTTGGTCCCAAACCAAGTGCGCTACCAAACTGCGCTAAACCCCGAAGCCGCTGCGCCCTTTCGCCTTTTGCTTGCATACAAACAACGCAGCAAAAATAATAATACACTATATTAGTCTTTCTTTCAATGCGGGATTTTCGCCGTTTATGTTCGTTTTTTACTCACTTGCTCGTTATTTCTGGGTTTTACTCTTGAAATTAAACTTTTTAGCTTTTTCGGTATTATTTTTTGTGTATTGTATCTTTAAACTTAAAAGCAAATTAAACTAAAGTATTGACATTTTTGTTAAAATTAGTGATAATATATATATTGTAATAATTCAATTAACTTAAAGCAGTGTCATGTCAGGAGGAATATTATGTTAAATACTCAAAAATCCATGGAAAAGATTGTCGCTCTGTGTAAAGGCAGAGGCTTTGTATATCCGGGCTCTGAAATTTACGGCGGCTTGGCCAACACTTGGGACTATGGTCCCCTTGGCGTAGAGCTAAAGAACAATGTAAAGCGTGCATGGTGGAAAAAATTTATACAAGAAACCCCTTACAACGTAGGCCTTGATGCGGCTATTCTTATGAACCCGCAAACCTGGGTGGCGTCAGGGCATGTGGGCAGCTTTTCCGACCCGCTTATGGATTGCAAGGAATGTAAAACAAGGCACCGTGCCGACAAGCTTATTGAGGATTTTTCCGGAGAGCAGGCAAACGGTTGGGACAACGAAAAGATGCTCAAATTTATTCAAGAAAACAAAATCCCCTGCCCCAAGTGCGGAAAACATAATTTTACCGACATAAGAAAGTTCAATCTTATGTTCAAAACATATCAAGGTGTCACAGACGATACGCAAAACGAGATTTTTCTTAGACCGGAAACAGCTCAGGGAATTTTCGTTAACTTCAAAAACGTTCAGCGTACCTCACGCAAGAAAATCCCATTCGGCATAGGACAAATCGGCAAGTCCTTCAGAAACGAAATTACACCCGGAAACTTTATCTTCAGAACACGTGAATTTGAGCAAATGGAGCTGCAATTCTTCTGTGCTCCGGGAACTGATTTGGAATGGTTCCATTATTGGAAAAACTTCTGTAAGCAGTGGCTTTTGGGTTTGAACGTAGCCGAGGAAAATTTAAGGCTTCGTGACCATGGCCCAGAGGAGCTTTCCCACTATTCAAAAGCCACGACGGACTTTGAGTATCTGTTCCCCTTTGGCTGGGGAGAGCTTTGGGGAATAGCCGACAGAACAGATTTTGACCTAAAATCCCACGCAAAGCATTCCGGTGAAAATTTTGAATATAACGACCCTGTTACAAACGAAAAATACATCCCCTATGTTATAGAGCCTTCCCTTGGGGTTGACCGTGTGACCTTGGCATTTTTAGTGGAAGCCTATGACGAAGAAGAAATAAGCGAAGGGGATACGCGGGTTGTTATGCGTTTCCACCCTGCCCTTGCTCCCATTAAAGCGGCAGTGCTGCCTCTTTCTAAAAAGCTTGGCGAAGGTGCAACAAAGATTTATCACGAACTTTCCAAAAGCTTTATGTGCGAATACGATGAGTCCGGCAGCATTGGCAAAAGGTATCGCAGGCAGGACGAAATCGGAACACCTTATTGCATTACCGTTGACTTTGACACTGAAAAAGACGGCTGTGTCACCGTCCGTGACCGTGACACCATGGAACAAGAAAGGGTTTCAATTGACAAACTGGAGCAATATATATTAGAAAGAATTAAATACTAATAGCGAAAAAAGCCTTGGAGCCAAAACGCCCCAAGGCTTTTATTTTTGCAATTATAGCTCATCTGCAAGGCTGTCAAAGCTGCCTAAGTCAGCCTTTAATTTTTCAATGCAGTCGGCAAGCTCTTTTTCTTCAATGTCTTCCACAGAAATATTACCCAACACAACCTTCAATATGCTTGAGGCCTTAATCAAATTTTGGAATTCCATAATATCACTCCCAAATAATATACTTAAGTATTCCATAATTATACAAATGTTTAAGTATATTATAATACAAATTCCAAAATTTTACAATTATTTTCTTTCGACTTTTACTTTCGTTATTTTTTGTTATTCGACATAAAAGAAGGCTTTTCGCTTTCAATCGCCAAATCCATCAAGGTTTTGCGAGTGTTAAGCGATGGATTTTCCACAACCCTTGCCAACAAAAATCTTAATTTCCTGCCTATTGCACTGCTTTTTAGACCTATTTTTTTCATATCATCGCTGTTTACAGCCAAATCCTTAATACGTATAGGCAGCTTTTTTTCAAGAATTTGATTATAAATCCGCTCTATGGTGCTAAGCTCATCCAGTTGCTCGTTCATGTATTTGGGGTTTTGCGCCATAATGACACCTCGTTTTAACGCAATCAAATCCTCAAAATTAATTTTCTTTAACTGGGAAGCCACCCTGCGAACGCTTACCTCGGTGGGGCGAATGTTTACATCGTGCATTCTTATAAGGTTAATTATGGCAAATTTATGCTTGTTGCTCATCTTAAGACGTGTAAGCACATCCCTTGCACCTGTCGCCGAAAATGCGGCATGATTCGGGAAAAAGTCAACCCCCCTGCCATCTTTCACTCGGACTTTAGGTTTGCCCACATCGTGCAGCAGGGCGGCAAACCTCAGTATTGGGTTTTTCGGAACATTATAAACGGTTTCCAAGCTATGGTTGCCCACATCATATATATGGTATGAATTATTTTGCCAAACAGAAAAACACTTTGAAACCTCCGGCATAATTATATCACCAATTCCCGTATCAAAAAGCAGAAAAATCTGGCGGTCTGCCATAAGAGTTTTCATAATTTCGGCACATATACGCTCGCCGCTTACCTTTTTTATAAGCGAACAATTGGTGGTTATGGCCTCGTATGTTTCATCTTCGATTTTTAAGTTCATTGTAGCGGCAAAACGAATACATCTTAGCATACGAACGGGGTCCTCTTTAAACCTTTGATCAGGCTCACCCACACAACGAATTATCCCGTTTTTAATATCACTTATCCCGTCAAAAAGGTCAACAAGCCCGCTGCGATGGGAATATGCCAAGGCATTCATTGTAAAATCCCGTCTTTTCAGGTCCTGGGCCAACTCCTGTGTAAAAACGGTGTTGCTGGCTCTTTTAAACTTTTCATATTGCCCGTCCGTGCGAAAGGTGGCAAGCTCCACGCAGGAGCAGTTTTCTAAAACGTTGGTTACTCCGTGCCTTTTTCTACAATCATAGTGGTTTTTGAAAATCCTTTTTATATCCTTACCTGCGGCACTAGTCGCCAAATGCCAATCCTCCGGCTCTATGCCCATAAGCACATCTCTTAAGGTACCGCCTACGACGTATGCCTCGAAATCATTGTTTTCCAAAGTGTTTATCACACTTTCTATATGTTTAGGCAATTCTATTCTTAACATGATTAATTACAAAATCTCCTAAATCTTTTGCGGCATGGGGCTTTGCCACATATTTTACAATTTCTTGGGATAATCCGTAGCGCCAATTGTTCATAAGCATTTGGTAAAGGCAAACATCTATAGGGGTTGTTTTTGTTATTTTCATCGCCACTCCGTTGTTTAAAAGAAATTCGGTGTTTCGCTCTTCCTGACCGGGAATAGGCTTTAGAAGTATCATTGGAACGCTTTTTGCCAAAGCCTCGGATACTGTAAGCCCACCGGGCTTGGTAACCAGAACATCGGCTGCATCCATCATAACATCAATATTGTCCACATAACCGAAGTTATAAATGTTCCTTTTAGTGTTTATCTTATCTATCAGCTTTTTGGCTTGCTTGTTCCTTCCGCAAACGGACATAATTTGAAAATCAAAATCCAACTCATCCATCTTGCGCACATGGCTGTAAAGATTTCCATAGCCCATACTGCCGCTCATTATAAGAACGGTCTTTTTATCCTCGATGCCAAGTTTTTCACGCGCCTGTTGCTTGGTCAGCCTTTTTGTGAACTTTTCCTGTATTGGTATGCCGATTGGCAATAGCCTTTCGGTGGGAATACCCTTTTTATTTGCCTGCAAGGTCAAAAGCTCGCTTGCGGTGACGTAATAGTCCATGTTAGTGTCTTCCCAGTAAGGATGTATGGTAAAGTCGGTTATAATGCCTATGCTAAGACCTTTAAAAGCTTTTATTCTTGTAAGAATCTGTGCGGCAAAAACATGGGTACATATAATTGCGTCCGGCATATATTGGATAACAAGCCTTTCCAGCTTCTTGCCAATAATGGTTGAGGTAATATGTGACATAACTTTTTCCCGGTTCGGGTCTTTGTTTTCCGCCATGGCATAGGCTCTGCCGTACGCCAGCGGGATATGCTTTGTGGACATAAGATAGCTTTTGCTTACTACTTCGCTTATGGCGGGCGCAAAATACTTCAATACATCCACAACCCTGCTTTCCACGTTTTTGCTTTTAAAATAGTCGGAAATGGCCATGGCTGTTTGATGGTGCCCCTGCCCGGCTGTAACGGACATAATAAGAACTCGCACTGCAATCACCCCTTCTTTTAGTTAATTTTACTACAAAAAGAATTTTTTATCAACTATGTAACCAAAAAATGTAATGATACATATTATACTATTGAAAGGCCCGACAGACCAGTAAGGCTTTGACCTATCAGGCGCTTTTCCTTGGGCTTGCATAGGGCTTAGTGCTGCTTATCCAAAGTCTATAAGGTTTTTAAGCCAACAAAAAATTAAAAGGAGTTGAAAGTATGTCATTATTTAGAGGTCTTGGCAGAGGTAGCTGTTTTGGAGGCGACGACACAATACTTTGGTTCATCATTTTATTCTTGTTGATTTTCTGCAACAACAATGTAGCCGGCATCGGCGACAACGACTGCTGCAACTAATGCCAAAGATAACAAATTAACTTATGCCTGAAATTTTTGTATTCAAAGATGCAAGGCATATATCAGGCAGTATAAAAATTGCCGCAAACCCACAAAGGCTTTTTAAGGAAGGCTAAACAGCCATCTTAAAGCTTGAATTTGCAACATAACACATTTATATTAGAATTTAATACAGCGATAAATTTTGCAAAGCCATGAAAAACTACGGGCCTGTCAACGTCGGCCCGTAGTTTTTGTTAAATACAGTTTTAATGCAGAAAGCCCGCATATTAATTAGCTTAAGTTAGCCAAAAAGGTTTCCCTTTGTTTTAAGATGGCCGTTTACATGCTTAGTTTATAAGCTTTTTCCCGTCCCTCAATCCGCTTATGTAAAAATAGTTCATAAGAAGCTCACATTCCTCGTTCTTTGCACAGACAAATTCGTCCAAAACAAGCCAGTTTACATCTCCCAACAGGTTTTTAAGATTTTTTATCGCCCCATATTGTTCATCGCTAAGCTTGCGAAAATATTCCTGCTTGGCAAGCTCTTTTTCCAATTCGGATACCCTTATGTTTATCAGTTCGTCTTGTCCGTCAGTAAATATTTTCATAATATTAACCCCTTCTTTCGTTCACGAATTGAAAACTTATATTATAATTATACATTAATTTCACGTTTTGTCAACATGTTTTTACAATTTTTCACAAAATATGACATGTTACTTGTAATTTTTTGAAAAAAGTGTATAATATATTAAGAGGTGGTAAAAAATGAGCTTAGCAAAAAAACTAAAAGAATTGCGTCATCAAAACAATATGACGGCAACATACGTTTCCTCTCAGCTTGGTATCGCCAAATCAACCCTTTCCAATTATGAAAACGGCGTTCGCACGCCCAAGGCGGAAATGCTTGGAAAATTTGCCGAATTTTACAACACAACCATGGACTATATGTTCGGTTTTGACAACAACCCAAGCTCAAATGCGGATGGCAGAAAAAATAAATGTGCTTTAAAAAAATTCACCTCTATACCCATTCTTGGTACGATTACACAAATCGAGCCGAATGAACTTACAAAAAACATAATAGGCTATACGGACCTTGGCAGCGAATACAAAGGTAGAGGCGAATATTTTGCCATGTATGTAGTTGGTGACAGTATGAACAATTGCAGGATTTGTGAAGGGGACATAGTTATCGTAAGAAGGCAAGGCAAGGTTGAAAACGGTGAAATTGCAGTTGTTCTTGTGGAAGGCGAATGTGCCACGGTGAAAAAGGTTTTTACAACCCAAAAAACCATATCCTTAATACCCTGCAGCACCAATCCTTCCCACAAGCCTCAAATTATAGATATTGAAAATACAAAAGTGAAAATTTTGGGAAAAGTTGTTGAAGTAAAAATAAAATTGTAATTTTTTTCTTTATTCATTTTCGTTTATTTGCTAATAATAAGACGGAAGCTTTAATTTTAGCTTTAATTTTGGCAAATAACGGAGGTGTTTGAAAATTAAAAAATTCAAAATTTTTTGTTTAACCATGGTTTTGCCGGCACTTGTTTTGTTCGGATGCTCCTCCCCTCAAGCTGAGGACGCAGGGCAAGGCAGCGGATACAGCAACAAAAAAATCCAATGGGGTCTTAAGAGAAATCAAAACGATTTTCCGGAAGTTCCCGGTGAGTGGGAAACACTTCTTAAAAAATATGACGGGTATTATTTGGGCGACAGGTCATCTAAAAAAATCTATCTGACCTTCGACGAAGGGTATGAAAACGGGTACACGGGGCAAATTCTTGACGTTTTAAAGGAGCATAAGGTCCCTGCGACATTCTTTATCACCGGTCCTTACCTGAAGCAACAAAAAGAGCTGGTGCTTCGCATGGTAAGCGAAGGGCACATAGTCGCAAACCATACCGTAAACCATCCCAGTATGCCGGATATATCCGACGAAAAGGTGGTTTCGGAGCTGGAAGGCTTAAATTCACAATTTTTTGACTTGACAGGAAAAAACATGAAATACCTTCGCCCACCAAAAGGCGAATTTAGCGAGAGAACTCTTGCGCTTGCACAAAAAAACGGCTACAAAACCATTTTATGGAGCAATGCTTATGCAGATTGGGATGTAAAAAAGGCGAACACTTCCAAAAATGCTCATGACCAAGTTACCAAATTCCTTCACAACGGGTGCATTATTCTTCTGCATGCAGTTTCCAAGGAAAATGCACAAGCATTGCCTGAAATTATAAAAACCGCTCAGAGCATGGGTTATACATTTGCCAGCTTGGATGAATTGTAAGATAGAGTTATATATAACCTTGCCTCAAATTTTTTTACAGGATATCATCTTCCCTGTCGGACATCATATCGGTAGGGGAGATGATAGGCAGTGATAAACAGAACAAAAGTGATAAATAGAATAAAATGGTTTTTAATGCTTTTTATAATTGCGGCTTTGTTTGCTTTTCAAGTTTACTACCAAATACCAAGCAATGTAATCATAAGGGAAGGCGATGCTTTAGATTTTCCGCCCATGATTACCGCCACGGCGGATTCGGGCAAGGCAAGGCTTAAACTGCTGGGGATACTTCCAATCCGTACCGTATCCGTAAATGTCGTTAATGTTACCGAACTTATACCATGCGGAAATTCCATTGGAGTTCGTATCAACATAGACGGTGTTATGGTGGTGGGAATATCTGATTTTAGGGACAAAGACGGTAAAAGAATAAAGCCGGCTCAAACTGCAGGCATAAAGCCCGGCGATATAATCCGAAAAGTAAACGGAGAAAAGGTTACAAAAATTTCCGACCTTAGCAAAACGCTTGAAAGCACCGATGGACAGCCCGTTAAAATGTTAATAGAAAGAAATGATAAAAAGATGCAAGTGACCGTTACACCCGTCTGGTCGCAAGATGACAACACATATAAAATAGGAGCATGGGTAAGGGATGGAACTTCGGGTATTGGAACAATAACCTTTATAAATCCAAAAAACAACACCTTTGGGGCTTTGGGCCACGGTATAACCGATGTGGACACAGGCGAGATAATTCCTGCCGGAGGCGGCGATTTGCTGTATGCGGACATTATAGGGATTAAAAAAGGCGAAAGAGGCAATCCCGGGGAGCTAAAAGGGGTTTTTTCCGGCTCTAAAAAAATTGGTAACATAAAAGTCAATTCCGAAATAGGCATTTATGGAACCGTAGAAACCGCAGATTTCAAGCACAAGCCAATTCCAATTGCCCTTCGCTCACAGATAAAGACGGGAAAAGCATATATCCTGTCAAATATCGAATCCGACAAGGTTGAAAAATATGACATTGAAATTCAAAAGGTGATAAAAAACTCCATTGGCAACAAAAGCATGGTGATAAAAATAACCGACTCTAAATTGCTTGAAAAAACAGGCGGCATAGTGCAAGGTATGAGCGGCAGCCCTATAATACAAGACGGGCGGCTGGTCGGCGCCATAACTCATGTGTTTATAAACGACCCTACAAGAGGATACGGCACCTTTATAGAACTTATGCTTGGCAGCACAAAATTTGACGAATAATTTTGATATCATTACTAAATGGAAAAAATTTCTAAAAAACACTTGAAATTTTTTCCATTTAGTAGTATAATGCTATACATAACGATATATTACTAATAAACTGGGAGGATGATTGTTATGGAAAAAATAAGACTGGCAATTGCTGACGATAGCAGAGATTTTTGCAGGATTATGAAGGACTATATCTCTACAGTGCCGGATATTGAAATCGTGGGAATGGCCACGGACGGTCTTGTGGCTGTAGAGCTTGTGGAAACCAAGCGTCCTGATGTTTTGCTCCTTGACAACGTCATGCCCTTTTTAGACGGTTTGGGCGTTTTGGCAAAGCTGTCCGAGATGGGGCTTAAAGAAAACTTGAAGGTCATAATGATTTCCGGAAGCCTTTCCGACGATTTTGTCATACATGCGAGTAAACTCGGCAGCGACTATATAATGTCCAGACGCATGAGTGCCGAGGAAATTATCAAAAAAATAAGAATGGTCGTGGAAAAACCGGATATAGATAGCGTGTATCCGTCATCCATGCAATATATGCAGCGAATGCAAAATCAGCGTGTGCCCATGCAATCTATGGCAATGCAGCAAAATTCAATTCTGCCCGGCAGACAATTTTCCCACGACCTTGAAAAAACCGTAACATCAATCATTCACGAGATTGGGGTTCCTGCCCATATTAAAGGATATACTTATCTCAGAGAAGCAATAATGCTGGTGCTTAAAGACACAGACCTTATAAACTCCATTACAAAACAACTCTATCCAACAGTTGCCAAAAAGCACAACACATCCTCCAGCCGGGTGGAGCGCGCCATAAGGCACGCCATTGAGGTGGCTTGGGACAGAGGCGATACGGAAACCTTAAACAAGCTGTTTGGCTTTACCATTAACCAAAACAAAGGCAAGCCCACAAACAGCGAATTTATCGCCATGATTTCAGACAAACTAAGGCTTGAAATGAAGGGTATCAGCTAAGATGAATTCAAAAACCGCGAAAAGCAAAAAGCCTTTCGCGGTTTTTTTATTATTTATATTCTACCATGTATTTTTTCAAACACTCCGGCACCTCGGAGGGGTCTGCGCTTACGGTCATGGTAAACTTTATGTTAAACTTCTCTGAAATCTCTTCTATATATTTAAGGAAGGTAGATAGCTTTTCCATGTCGGTATTTACAATCTTGGTTATACTGCCTATGAAAATATGGGTAATGTCGTAATCTCGTGAAATGATGCCGCAGATAAAACCATAAAAAACCTTGTAGCTGTCAAGCTCGAAATCGGATGTGTCCACCAATCTTACAGAGGACTTCAGATCAAAGGTATATCTGTTTCCTTTACGTATGCATACTACGTTTCCAAGCTCCTGCTCGCCGGCCTTATTTACCAAATCAATAAAGGCCTTCGTCTTGCCACTTCCTCTGGAGCCCACAATTAAACTTATCATTTCAAACACCCTCCTAACATAATAGTTAACTCCTACAATAATATTGTACTATATACCCATATTTAATGCAATCATAAATATGCATAAAATAAATATTCTTTTTTAGATATGCTGCTATGTGTGTTTGAAAAATTTATTTCAAGCGAGCTTCCAGAAGGGCTTTTTCTTCTTCATACCCAGGTTTTCCCAAAAGTGCAAACATGTTTTTCTTATAGGCTTCAACTCCCGGCTGGTCGAAAGGATTTACACCCAACAAATAACCGCTTATGGCGCAAGCCTTCTCGAAAAAGTACACAAGGTTTCCAAAGCAATATTCGCAAAGCTCGGGTATGTTCACCACAAGGTTTGGAACACCTCCGTCGGTGTGCGCCAGCATTGTGCCTTCCATTGCTCTTTGGTTTACATAGTGAACGGTTTGTCCTGCAAGGAAGTTAAGTCCATCTATATCCTCCTGCTCCTTCTGTATTGTAATGTCGCTTTTCGGTTTTTCTACATTTAAAACAGTTTCAAACAAAATCCTCATTCCGTCTTGAATATATTGTCCCATGGAGTGCAGGTCCGTCGAAAAGTCCACCCCTGCGGGGAAAATTCCCTTTCCGTCCTTGCCCTCGCTTTCGCCATATAGCTGTTTCCACCATTCGGTAAAATAGTGCAGCGATGGCTCGTAATTTGCCATAACTTCAATATTTTTACCCTTTCTCAAAAGTGCATTCCTTGCGGCGGCGTATTGATAGCACATGTTTTTTTCAAGGTCTTTTTCGCTGTACTCGTCCATGGCGTCCCTTGCGCCTTTCATCATGGCGTCAATATCCGCCCCGCTTGCAGCAATGGGCAAAAGCCCTACCGCCGTCAAAACCGAATACCTGCCTCCCACATCGTCCGGCACGACAAAGGTTTCAAAGCCCTCTTCGTCCGCCAATTTTTTTAGCGCACCCCTTGACTTGTCCGTGGTAACGTAAATCCTCTCCCTTGCGCCATCTTTTCCGTATTTTTCCTCAGCCAATGCACGAAACAGCCTGAATGCAATGGCAGGCTCCGTGGTTGTACCTGATTTTGAAATAACATTTATGGAAAAATCCTTATCCTTGACATAGTCTATAAGACTTGAAAGGTAAGTCGAACTGATTGAATTTCCGGCATAAAGAATTTGAGGCTTTTGAGTTAAAATTTTTGCAGGGTCCGACAAAAACTCAATTGCCGCCCTTGCTCCAAGATAGGAGCCGCCAATGCCTATAACTACCAATACATCTGAATTTTCCCTGATTTTTGCGGCGGATTTTTTAATTCTTGCAAACTCTTCCTTGTCGTATGCCGCAGGTAAATCCAACCACCCTAAAAAGTCGCTTCCCGGTCCTTTTTTATTATGTAGCAAATCGTGAGCAGCCGCAACATACTCCCTTTGCATCATAACCTCGTCATCGGTTAAAAATGCCGATGCAGTTTTGTAATCAAAACTTATTTTTTTTGACATTATGTACCCTCCCGCGCATAAAATATCTATTATAGTATTTCTATATTTTAATACAAATATGCATAAAAATCAACAAAAAAAAATGCCCTGCCAAATTTTGCAGGACATCAATCCGGAATAGAAGGGTCATAAATTTGTACCGCTCTTACAAAATCCTTGTCTTGCTTTACCACCGCCGACCTGTTTTTTTGCAAAAACTTCGTTATATTATAAGCATCAATCCAGATTTGGTTTACGCCCTCCTTTTGCGATTCATCAAAAATAAGCTGGATTCCAAAATGCAAATGAGGCGTTTTTATGTTGTTTACATTTTCCTTTCTGCTGTAGCCAGTCATGCCCAAATAGCCTATGACATCCCCTGCCGTTACAATATCGCCTTCTGCCAAATCCGAATGATATGGGTGGTCCTTTCGAAGATGGGCATAGTAGTAATATCTTTTTTTATCAAAACTCCTTATCCCTATCCGCCAGCCGCCGTACATATTCCAGCCCAAAACCTCCACCACTCCCGACTCTATTGCAATAACAGGCGTTCCCACAGAGCCCATAAGGTCGTGTCCCAAATGCTTTCTTTTATATCCAAAAGAACGCCCGTTGCCAAAATCGTCGCAATGGGAAAAGCTGTATCCCTTTGCCAGGGGTGAAAAAACCTTAAGCCCGTATTTATCCACCCATTTTTTTTCGCCGTTTTCCTCCTGCAACACCTTGTAAGGCCCCACATATTCGCTGAATATGGCGCTGTACGCCTCGATGTAATAAGGGTAATACTTCAAATCTGCCGCTATATCCTCCATTTTTTCTCCGCCCTGCAGCCTTTCAACAACCTTTCTTAAATCTTCGTCCTTATAGTATTTAAAATTCCCGCCGTATTTTGCCGCCAAGTATGCCATAAGCTCTATCCAGCTTAGCTTAAAATTTTCTTGCCGGGATTTTACGTCAAGCTCGAAAGTTTTGTCCATAACCTTTAGCGGAACAGATAAATCCACCCATTTAATGTATTTCTTTTCTACTTCTTCGGAAGCGTCCGTCGGCAGCGTTTCGTAATACTTGTCTGAAAGCACAAAGCCAATCCCGGAGCTTAAAAAAGCGGCTGCAACGGCTGTAAGGGTTACAAGTCCGATGATTTTACCAAGCCTGATTGTTAAAAACATTTCCTCAACTCCAAAATATGAACTACCATATAAGTAATTTATGAACTTTAGACTGCAAATATAACTTGCTGATGCAATATGTTAAAATATGTTTTAAAATCAACTGATTACGCAATTAGGTAAGAACTTCGATTGACATCAAACAGAAGGTATGATATGATAATTTTGGTATATTTTACAATAATATATAATTAATTTGGGGTGTTTGGAGGCGCTGTTATGAAAGCAAGTAAATGTGCAACAAAGGAGGCGGCTTTCCACGACGATGTGGTTTCGCAAGGCGGCAGGGCAGAAAACCGATATTATGCCTATGAGTCTATGACTGATGTGTTGGCATGTCAGGATAGGTTTTTAGGTGATATTAGCGGTAAATCCGTTCTTGATTTCGGTTGTGGAACAGGGTGGCTGACAATAGATTTGCTTAAAAAGGGCGCCGAAGTTTTTTCTATTGATATCTCCGGCAAAAGCATTGAAAGAACCATTGAAAGGGTGAAGCAGTTTGACCTTGGTGACATGCACCAAGCGGCGGTTATGGATTGCCTATCTTTGGACTTTGCCGATAACACCTTCGATGTTATTGCAGGCAATGGAATCCTGCACCATTTACCCGATATAGATTTAGCTATTCAGGAAATAAAGCGTGTTTTAAAGCCTAATGGGTATGCTGTGTTTTATGAGCCCTTGGGACATAATCCATTGATTAACCTTTATCGGCGGCTAACCCCTTCTTCCCGAACAGATGATGAACATCCTCTAAAAGCCAAGGAATAAAAGCATATGACCAAAGAATTTACCGAGTGTAAATTTTGTTTTTTGGGTTTGTTTGATGTTCTTTCAAAAATATTCAGCATATTTAAAAAGCCTCGACTGGAGCAAAAAGTTTCCTCTCTACTTAAAAATTAGACCGATTGATTTTAGGACAAGAAACTGATAAGGTGACCTTTATCAATAAAATGCCTTGGATTGTTGTCATAAAGCTGGTTAATTAGCAGCGTACTCAGATACTTACTTGGCAGCTCAGCGAATTTTGATATAATAATATTTTCACAGGTCTTTATGAGAAGCATTATATTATTTAAAGTGACTTCACCCATTATTTACACTTTAAGAATATGTTTTAAAAACAGCCTTTTTTATCATTGACAGACGTGTAAAAAGATGATAAAATTTAAAATATTTTATTATTTTTGTGAATTGGAGGTAATTGTTAATGAAGCTCAAAAAAATTTTAGGTATTTTTCTTTTGGTATCTGTTTTGACAATGTCTTTTACCGGCTGTAAAACGGATGAAAAAATTAAAATCGGCGTTATTCAATTTGTTCAGCATGCCGCTTTGGACGCTGCCTACGAAGGCTTTGTAGAGGCCCTTAAAGAAGGCGGATACATTGATGGTGAAAACATAGAAATTGACTATCAAAACGCAGCAAACGACCAGTCAAACTGCCAGGCAATTGCTGATAAATTTGTAAACGATAAAAAAGACCTAATTCTTGCAATCGCAACCCCTGCCGCACAGGCTGTGGCAATGAAAACAACCGAAATCCCAATTTTGGTAACCGCAGTTACAGACCCTGAAACCGCAGGTTTGGTGGTCAGCAACAAAGACCCTCAGCGCAACGTTTCAGGCACAAGCGATTTAACACCCGTTGATAAGCAAATGGGGCTTGTGAAGCAAATTTTGCCGGATGCAAAAAAGGTTGCAATCCTTTATACTTCCAGCGAAGCTAACTCGGTTTTCCAAGCGGACCTTGCAAAAGAAGCCGCCCAGGAGCTTGGTCTTGAAACCGTTGATGCAACCGTTTCAAACTCAAACGAAATTCAGCAGGTGGTAACATCAGTTGTAAATTCCGTTGACGCAATTTATGTTCCCACAGATAACATGATTGCCGCCGGTATGGCAACGGTAGGACTGGTAGCCAACGAAGCAAAAGTTCCCGTTATCTGCGGCGAGGAAGGCATGGTTATGGCAGGCGGTCTTATTACATACGGTATAAATTACGAAAATCTTGGAATAATGACAGGTAAAATGGCAGTTAAAGTACTTGGCGGCGAAGATGTTTCAAAAATGCCTATTGAGTATTTAGATGCTAAGGAGCTTTCAATTACCGTAAACGAAGATACCGCAAAAGCAATCGGAATTACAATTCCCGAGGAGCTTTTAAATCAATAATCAATAAACAACAAACGGGCGGTGGAGGTGGCTCCATCGCCCAAGTTTCGAGAAGGAGGTGTGCCATGTGGCGCTTTTAAACTTTATCTTAAGCAACGGCAGAGATGCGCTGTATCTTGGCGTGTTGTGGAGCGTTATGGCACTGGGCGTATATATTACATTTAAGCTGCTTAAAATGGCAGACATGACGGTGGACGGAAGCTTTGCACTTGGAGGCTGTGTGTCCGCGGTAATGATTGTTAAAGGGTATGACCCTTTTTTAACCATTTTGATGGCAGTAATTTTAGGCATGGCGGCTGGTGCGGTTACGGGCTTTTTGCACACCAAGCTTAAAATTCCCGCAATTTTGGCGGGTATTTTAACCATGCTTTCCCTTTATTCCATCAACCTTAGAATTTTAGACGGCAAATCAAACGTTGCCATGCCGCTCATTGGAAACGCAAAGGTGGACACGGTTATCGACAAAACCATGCAGCTTACAAACCTTGGCACCAAAAACGCAAACATTCTCTTTGGCGTGGTGCTGGTGGGCATTATTATAGCAGTTCTTTACTGGTTCTTTGGCACAGAAATCGGAAGCTGTATACGCGCAACGGGCAACAACGAGGATATGGTTCGTGCTTTAGGCGGAAACACAGACCTTATGAAGGTTATAGGGCTTATAATAGCAAACGGTCTTGTGGCAATGTCGGGCGCAATTGTAGCCCAAAGTCAAAGGTATGGAGATGTCGGAATGGGCACGGGTACAATTGTTATAGGCCTTGCTTCCATTATAATAGGCGAAGTTGTTTTCGGAAAGGGCCACTCATTCTATATTAAACTGACATCGGTTGTTGTGGGAAGTATTTTATACCGAATTGCAATAGCCATAGTTTTAAGGCTTGGCATGAATCCCAACGACCTGAAGCTTCTTACAGCAGTAATCGTAGGACTTTCCCTGTCGTTTCCCGTTATTAAAAAATATATTGCCGCCAAAAAGAAAGCAGCGGCAAACAGAAGGAACAATCAAAAGGAGGCGGCTTAGGACATGCTAACACTTAAAAACGTAAACAAAACCTTTAACGCCGACACCATCAACGAAAAAAGAGCATTGATTGACATAAACCTTCACCTTAAAGAAGGGGATTTTGTAACCGTAATCGGAGGAAACGGCTCGGGAAAATCAACCCTGCTTAATATTATAGCCGGGGTGTATCCCATAGACAGCGGATTTATCAGTCTTGCCGGAGCGGATATAACAGAAAAGGCGGAACACAAGCGTGCAAAGCTTATTGGAAGAGTGTTTCAAGACCCCATGAGGGGTACCGCCGCAGGCATGAGTATTGTAGAAAACCTTGCCATGGCATACAGGCGCGGCAGACGGCGCGGTCTTGGCTGGAGCCTTAAAAAAAGCGAGCGTACCAAGTACACCGAGCTTTTAAAAAGTCTTGATCTAGGCCTTGAAGGCAGGCTTATGACAAAAGTAGGTCTTTTATCCGGCGGCCAGCGGCAGGCTTTAACGCTTCTTATGGCAACCCTTGTAAAGCCTAAGCTTGTGCTGCTTGACGAACATACGGCGGCACTGGACCCAAAAACCGCCGCAAAGGTTTTGGAGCTTACCCAGCAGATTGTGGAAAGGGACAATCTAACCACCATCATGGTAACCCACAACATGAAAGACGCAATCAGAATGGGAAACAGGCTTATAATGATGCATGGCGGCAAGATAATATACGACGTTTCGGGCGAGGAAAAGAAAAACCTTAAAGTGGCGGACCTGCTTAAAAAATTCGAGGTGTCAAGCGGCGACGAATTTGCCGATGACAGAATGTTGCTATCGTAAAACAAAACATCAAAAAAAGCTGACTCAAAAAAATGGGTCAGTTATTTTTTGCCTAAAAATTGCAATTGCGGCTCTTGCGACCTGGTGGTACAATCATATCAAACATTATATTTGGTAAAGGAGCTTTGAAATGGAAAGGTTGGAAAATGTTTTTAAAATTTTTTCGGCAGGTGCCACCGCACTTGTAACCTATATCTTCGGCGGGATTGATTTGGCATTTGGCATACTTCTAACGCTAATTGCCATTGACTATATAACGGGCGTTATAGCCGCTGTTATGGATAGGAATTTGTCCTCGGAAATAGGATATAGGGGAATACTTAAAAAGACAGGAATACTTATTGTGGTATGCCTTGCACACCTTATAGGCACATACTTAGGTTTCGAGGTTCGCTCGTGGGTTGTTGGCTACTACATTGCAAACGAGGGCATATCCATATTGGAAAACACAGGACGTATGGGAGTGCCTTATCCTTCCAAAATTATAGATGTATTAAGCCAGTTAAAAGAGGACTGAGAGCCTGCTTTAAGGAGCAGGCACCTTTAATTTTCCCCAAACAAAAAAGCCAAGCAAAAGCCTGGCTTTTTTAGCTTAGTCTTGCTCCCAGTTATGCCAAACAGCCTGAACGTCGTCGCTGTCTTCTAAATGGTCGATAAGCTTGTTCATTTGGATAACTTCTTTTTCATCTGTGAGTTTTGTATATGTTTGAGGCACATATTGAACCTCTGCTTCCTCGAACTTATATCCGTCCTTTTCCAACGCTTCGTTAACCGCCGAAAAATCGCTGGGACTGGTTAATACCTCGAAATACTCATCCTCAATATTTACATCCTCGGCACCTGCTTCCAAAGCATCGCTAATCAGCTTGTCCTCGTCTATGGAGCCATCGTTGGCAATAACAAAAACGCCTTTTCTATCAAACATAAACATAACACAGCCGCTTGTTCCCAAATTGCCGCCGAACTTGTCAAAGTAATGGCGCATTTCGCTGGCTGTTCTGTTCCTGTTGTCCGTAAGGGCCTCTACAATAACCGCAACCCCGCTTGGGCCGTATCCTTCGTATATGATGCTCTCGTAGTTGTCGCCGCTGCCTTCGCCCGCAGCCTTTTTAATGCTGCGCATAATGTTGTCGTTTGGCATATTACTTGCCTTTGCCTTGGCTATAACATCCCTTAGCTTGCTGTTTGTATCAGGGTCCGGACCGCCTTCCTTTACCGCAACTGCAAGCTCTCTGCCTATTTTGGTAAAGATTTTTCCCCTTTTGGCGTCTGTCGCTTCCTTTTTCCTTTTTATATTAGCCCATTTGCTATGACCTGCCATATTATATTCTTCCTTTCAAAAATAATATATTCAATTATTATGAAATATTTTATCATATTCTCACAATTTTGACAACAACAAAAAAGC
>JAQVDK010000030.1 GCA_028697835.1 Eubacteriales bacterium
ACTTTTCTATGTTTTCTTCTTCAAGCTTTTTATCCGCACCTCCACGCCCAAGCCTGTCACAAAGACCCAAAAGGGCAATATCTCCTATATCAACTTCGCTTTTCATTTGCTCTATTTTTTTAAAGGGTAAGTTTTTTGTAACATACAAAATCTGCATATGCCATCTGACAAGGGAAGATACCTCTTTTACAAATTTTTCATCCTCGCCAAAAAACATCAGAAATTCTTGAGCCAGCTTTGCGCCTATTCGGTCATGGTCATAGGCAGTAATTTTTCCCTTTCTTATTTTAGTTGCGAGAGGTTTGCCTATGTCATGAAGAAGGGCTGCCCACATGAACCCCCTCTTGTTCGTACTTTTTTCTTTCCTTGCTGCCGCCTCGTCCACCACCATAAGCGTATGATTCCACGCACTTCCTTCAGGGTGGTATTTAGGCGATTGCTTGGTATCTTTAAGCTTTAAAAGCATATTAAAAGGGTGCTTAGCAAACTCAGCCCTTTCAGATGCCTTGTCTAAAAAACATGATGGCTTGCTGTCAAGATTTAGGCAATGGTCAATTTCCTTGTATAGGCTGTAAAGGTTATCTGCCACCATTTTTTTGTTTCATGGAAGGGCCTTTGCTTGAGGTTTGTGCGTTGGTTTTAATGTCGGGCAAATCCGTTTGCGAAATATTGTTTTTGCGGTTTTTCTTGGGGTTGTCCCTGTCTTTTCTTGCCATGTTTATAACCTCCGTTAATTTATAACCGTTCCGCTGTTTACATGGAACACCTGACCTGTAATGTTGGAAGCGTCGTCGCTTGCAAGGAAAACATACATAGGCGCCAGCTCATAAGGCTGTGCTGCCCTTTGCATGGGTGTTTTAAGCCCAAACTGCTCCACGGCTTCAGGTGAATTTTGCGCAACTACAAGCGGCGTCCAAACAGGTCCCGGAGACACTGCGTTTACTCGAATATTTTGCTCTGCCAGCGACAATGCCATGGAGCGTGTAAAAGTTACAATTGCGCCTTTTGTTGAGGAATAATCTATTAATGTTGGGTTTCCTTCAAAAGCAGTTACCGAAGCTGTGTTAATAATCGAGCTGTTTTCACCCATATGGGGCAGTGCGGCTTTTGTCATGTAGAAATATGAGAAAAAATTACTTTCAAAGGTGTGTATCATTTGATTTTTGTCAATATCCAGTATGCTGTTTTTGGGATACTGCACGGCTGCGTTGTTAATCAGTATGTCTATTTTTCCATAAGTGTCCACAACTTGTTTTGTCACATCAAACGAAGATTGCTCGTGCTTAAGGTCTGCCTTTATTGCCAAACAGGGCATGTTTTGAGCCATAATATCTGCCACAGTTTTGTTTGCGTCTTGCTCCTCATTAAGATATACAATTGCCACCTTTGCACCTTCTTTGGCATACATTAAGGCAATTGCCCTTCCTATTCCGCTGTCGCCGCCTGTAATTATTGCAACTTTGCCCGCAAGCTTGTTGGAAGGCTTGTAATTTGGGTGGTCATAAACGGGCTGCGGATTCATTTGTGCCTCAATTCCGGGCTGGTTTGGCTGGCTTTGCGGCGGAAAAGCGGTAGGCTTTTGATTATGCATATTATATCACTCCTTTGCATTTTTAGTTTTTGCCAAATGGGAAATATTATTCTTTTGGATATGTTTTCCGTAAAAATATATAATAAGCTTTAAAGGGTATTGACAAACGGATATTAAAAGTGTAACATATAATTACACACCCCCCAGGGGGTGGGGTATTAAAAGAGGTGATGATAATGAAACAAAAGTTTAACATAGAAGGTATGACCTGCTCGGCATGTTCCGCCCGGGTGGAAAGGGTTGTAGGCAAGCTACCCGGCGTTCTTAATGTAAATGTAAACCTTCTTTCAAACAGCATGACGGTTGAGTATGACGAAAAAAATTTAACCAAATCCCAAATTATCAAGGCAGTTGAAGATGCGGGCTATGGTGCCCAGGCAGCTGCTGAAAGCTCGAGTAAGCCAAAAGAACAGAAGACAAATCCGCTCCATGATGATATAAAGGCTATGTCACAACGCACTATAGTTTCGTTTGCGTTTTTAATTCCTCTAATGTATTTAACCATGGGTCATATGATAATGCTGCCCATCCCCCATTGGCTTATGGGAGTGGAAAATGCGGTAAGCTTTGCATTTGCCCAGTTGCTTTTAACCTTGCCGATTGTTTATGTAAATCGCAAATACTATAAAGCCGGCTTTAAAACATTGTTTCACGGGTCACCAAACATGGACTCGCTTATCGCCATTGGCTCCGGCGCAGCTTTTGTATATGGTGTTTTTGCAATTTTCAGGATTGGCTACGGTCTGGGACATGGCGACCTTGAAATTGTCTTAAAGTATGCAGGTGATTTGTATTTCGAGTCTGCGGCAATGATTTTGACGCTTATTACATTCGGCAAGTTTTTGGAAGCGAAAGCCAAGGGCAAAACGTCCGAGGCAATATCAAAGCTGATAAGCCTTGCGCCCAAAACAGCAACAGTTATGCGTGATGGGGCAGAAATTGAAATCCCCATAGAAGATATGGCAGTGGGCGATATTGTAATTGTAAAGCCGGGGCAGAGGATACCTGTGGACGGTGTTATAGTGGAGGGAAGCTCGGCTGTTGACCAATCAGCCCTAACGGGCGAGAGCATACCCGTAGAGAAAAATGTGGGCGACAAGGTTATGAGCGCCACCATAAATAAAACAGGTTTTTTCAAATTCAAGGCCGAAAAGGTTGGAGACGACACCACACTTGCACAGATTATCCGGCTTGTGGAGGAAGCAAGCTCGTCCAAAGCGCCTATTGCAAAGCTGGCGGATAAAATCAGCGGGGTATTCGTGCCGATTGTAATTGCCATAGCAGCAGTTTCCGCCGCGCTGTGGCTTGTTTTGGGGCAAAGCTTTGAATTTGCCCTGTCCATTGGAATCTCGGTGCTGGTAATATCCTGCCCTTGTGCCCTGGGGCTGGCAACTCCCGTTGCTATTATGGTTGCCACGGGCAAGGGTGCTTCAAACGGAATTTTAATAAAATCCGCCGAGGCATTGGAAACCCTGCACGGCATAAATGTAGTCGTTTTGGACAAAACAGGCACAATTACGGAAGGAAAGCCCGCAGTTACAGATATAATCGCACAGGCTTCGGTGGGCGAGGACAGCCTTTTGGAAATTGCCGCATCCATGGAAAAGCTGTCGGAGCATCCATTGTCGGAGGCTATTATTGAAAAGGCAAACGAAAAAGGAATTTCATTTAAAGATGTTAAGGAATTCGACGCCATTTCAGGGCGGGGCATTGTGGGAAAAATAGACGGCAAAGAGTATGTTGCAGGAAACCTGCAGCTTATGCACGATAAAAACATTGATGTTGGCGCCATGCAGGAAGTCTCGGACAAATTGGCACAGGAAGGCAAAACGCCGCTGTATTTTGCCGACGATAAAAGCCTTCTTGGCATTATTGCAGTTGCGGATGTTATAAAACCCACAAGCAAGCAGGCAACAGAGCAGTTTAAGGCTATGGGAATTGACGTTGTAATGCTTACGGGGGATAACAAAAAGACCGCCGAGGCAATTAAAGATAAACTTCATATAGACAGAGTCGTTGCAGAAGTTTTGCCGCAGGATAAGGAAAAGGAAATCCGAAGCCTTCAAGATGGCGGCAAAAAGGTTGCAATGATTGGCGACGGGATAAACGACGCGCCTGCCCTTACCAGGGCGGATGTGGGCATAGCAATTGGTGCTGGCACGGACGTTGCCATCGAATCGGCAGACATTGTGCTTATCAGAAACGATTTGCAGGATGCTGCCTCTGCCATACAGCTTAGCAAGGCCACCATCAAAAACATCAAGGAAAACCTGTTCTGGGCATTTTTCTATAACACCTTGGGAATTCCATTAGCAGCAGGAGTGTTTTTCACCGCATTTGGGCTTAAACTAAGCCCAATGTTTGGGGCTGCGGCAATGAGTGCAAGCTCAATATTTGTTGTGTTTAACGCTTTAAGGTTAAAGCTTTTCAAGCCTAAAGGCGAAAGGGGGGCAAGACCATGAAATCCGACAAAGAAAAAATTACCCGCCTTTTAAAAACTGCAAGGGGGCAAATAGACGGTATATTAAAAATGGTTGAGCAGGACAGGTACTGCATAGATATATCCACCCAGCTTATGGCAACGCAAGCCATACTAAAGAATATAAACCGAGATATTTTGCACAGCCATTTGGAAAACTGTGTTAAAAATGCCTTCGAAACGGGAGACCAAGGCAAAAAAATCAAAGAAATAATAAGCATAATAGACAAGCTGGCAAAATAAACTTACTATGTTTTATCATGTGTTTTAATTGCGCAAACAAAAAAAGAAAAGCCCTTGCACAAGGGTTTTTCTTTTTTAAAAGGTTTTTACATAGCTTTTGACAAAAGGCTTAGCCTTATTCCTTCTTATATTTTATCGGAGAGTGACCTGTTTGTTTTTTAAACACAGCGCTAAAATAGTTTTGGCTTGAAAAGGACAGCATTTCGCTGATTTCGCCTATGGGAAAGCCCTGCTCAAGCAGGTGGATGGATTTTCTTATCTTCATCTTGTTGAAATATGAAATAACGCCTTCACCTGAATATTTTTTAAATGTTTTCTTTAAGTTGCTGACGCTCATGTTGCAAAGAGCTGCTATTTCATCAAGAGATAGGTTTTTGTCCACATGGCTGTCTAAAACCTCAATAATTCGGCGGTAATTCTTTGCGCTTTGGGTGTTTATTTGTTTCTTGCTTATGGAGTTTTCCAATATGGTAAGCAGGAAATACTCCAACGAAGTTGCAACAAGCTGCAAGGATATCTGGTTTTTCAAGGTTTTTGCCTTTGGACCTTTACTGATACTGGTGTCGAATGCATAGTTGGCATATGAGATTGCATCTTTAATCATTTGATTTCCTTCAAAACCTATTTGGAAAATTCCGTCCTTAAACCTTTCCATGCCGGTGCCAACCGCTTCAAAAGACATAATAATCAAATGTGGCCTTGTGCCCCCTTCCGACCACAGCCTGTGAAACTCCATGGGCTTATGAAAAATAATTTGATTTTTGGTCAGTTCATAAATTCTATTGTCCGCCGCAACTCCGATTTTACCATCCAAAACATATACCAATTCCCAAAAATCATGCATTTCCCCTTTAAAATAAAATGTCTCGTCATATACAACCTCAAATGCGCTTACCAAGGATTTTATAGTTATAATACGATTTAAATTATGCATAACGTAATCTATGGCGAACACCTCCCTTGGGTATCTGATATTATAAAAAATATGCCTTTTTATATATATAAATTTGAAATCAGATATATTATAATACAATTATTAAAGGTTGTAAAGGAGTGCAAACAAATGAATAAAATAAATGTTGGTGTTATTGGGCTTGGGTTAAGGGGCTCTATGCTTTTGAAGGGCGTTATTTTACCAATTGATTATGTGGAAGTTTTAGGAGTTTGCGACCTGTACGAAGACAGAACAAAAAAGGGTTTTGATGCTGTTGTCGAAGCAAAAGGAAACGAGCCTCTTTGCACGAGTGACTATAGGGATTTACTTGATATGCCTGAAATTGACGCAATTGTTATAACAAGCGCTTGGGAGTCACATATTCAAATTGCCGTTGAAGCAATGAATGCAGGCAAATATGTGGGCATGGAGGTAGGCGGCGCATATTCTATCGAGGATTGCTGGAAGCTGGTACACGCCTACGAAAAAACCAAAATGCCGTGCATGTTGATGGAAAACTGCTGTTATGGCAGGAATGAACTGATGGTGCTTAACATGGTAAAGCAAGGCTTGTTTGGGGATATTGTCCATTGCGCCGGCGGATACCATCATGATTTAAGAGAGGAAATTGCATTTGGTAATGAAAACAGGCATTATCGCCTTAGAAATTATCTAAACAGAAATTGTGAAAACTATCCAACTCACGAGCTTGGTCCCATTGCCAAGGTGCTAAACATTAACAAAGGCAACCGCATGCTGACTTTAAACTCTGTTGCTTCAAAAGCTGCAGGTCTTGAGGAGTATATAAAGCAAAAAAAGCCGAATGACGCCGAGCTTTTAAACGCCAAATTTTTGCAGGGCGATATAGTAACCACTATAATAAAGTGTGCCCATGGAGAAACTATTACACTTACATTGGACACTACCTTGCCCAGGTCTTACAGCAGAGGTTTTTGCGTTCGCGGAACCAAAGGAGCGTATGAAGAACAAACACATTCCATATTCTTAGACGACGTGCACAACAAATATGACTTTGATTGGAGGCAGCAGTGGGGTAATGCAGATAAATATATCGAACAATATGAACACCCTATTTGGAAGGAATATATAAAAGAAGGCATTAGGGGCGGACATGATGGAATGGATTGGCTTGTTTTTAACGCCTTTTTCGAAAGCGTAGCAAATAAAACACAAACTCCTATTGATGTGTATGATGCGGCGGCTTGGATGAGCATTTCCGTATTGTCCGAGCAATCCATCGCCGGCGGCGGGGCAACTGTATATATCCCTGATTTTACTAACGGAAAATGGCTGCAGCCGCAAAAGAAAACAGACAGCAAATACAGCTTGTAAAAATACCGCGAAATAGCCGAAGTGATTTTATAAACATCTTGCAAATCAAATTTTAAAAAACTTTATTAAAAGAGAGTGTTAAAGCGACCTAAGCTTTGACACTCTCTTTGTATATGGTCTTAATCCTAAAACAAGCGGCGCAGGCGTTTTCTTTGGCCTTTGCCGAAAAATATATTCTAACTACCTTTAATATTTAATGTTTTAAAAAAGCTTCAATGTTTTCCATAGTGGAAAGGGGCGGTATATCACATCCTGAAGAAGGAATGTAATTTTTGTGGTCGTTTGCCTTTTCCAGCATTTCAAGAGTTGCATCGGCAACCGACCGGGGGGTGCCGCTTAGGAAATAATCTGACGGGCTTAGGTTTCCGCTGACTAAGATATTCTCCGGTATTTTGTCCAAAACAAGCCCCATGTCAACCGCATTTCCAAAATGGTATATTTTTGCCCCGATACCCACAATTGAATCAATTAAAGGTATGGTATTTCCGCAATTATGATATAATGAGCAAAGCGAATTTCATCATATCTAACCTTGCGCCGAAGGCGTTTTAATCAAAGATGTGATATAATATCCACACATAACCCCGAACTGCTTATATTTAGCGGTTTCCGGATTTAGTCTGCTATGCGCAAAGTTGCGCGGAATATTTTAATTGGAGCTTCGACATTCTGCAAGGAAGCCCCATGCTTATTTATGACCTTTTAAACGGGAATTGGGATAACGACAGGTTTGTCGTTATCCCTCCAAACTGTAAGCCAAAACCTACTCATGACGATGATATCATTGCATTTACCCATGTTTAGCCAAGTTCCATCAGTCCATATTTCACCTTTATTCTCTCCAGCTTTTCCATTAGCGGAGAGGATATAAAATACAAAAACACCACTGTTGCGCCGGTGTGTATCAAATCAAAGGGAATTCCCATAAGGTATGCCGAAATTATCATTTCCATATTTGGCTTTGCCTGCCACATTAGTACGGACGCAGGATTCATAATTCCGCCATAAATGAAAAATGCCGAAAATCCGCCAAAAACGCAAAGGGCGGTTTTTGTTTTTTTAATAAGTCCCCTTCCAAACAGCATGCCCGCCAAAAAGCCAATCATGCCAAAGGCGAACATTTGCCAAGGCGTCCATGGACCTTGACCGAAAAACATATTGGACACAAACGCTGCAACTGCCCCCACCAAAAAGCCCGTCTCGGCACCAAAGCACACTCCTGAAACAATGACAATGGCAAGCACCGGCTTAAATTGCGGCAGCATGAAAAATGCCGAGCGGCCCGCCACCGCCATTGCACAAAGAACGCCGACTACAACCAGCTCCCTTGCCTTCGGTCTTCTTTTTTCAAACAGAAAAAGAAAGGGAAGCATGCTTTCAAGGATAATCATAAGGCTTGTAAAGTAATATTTTCTATCACCTAAATAAAAAAGGCCTATATATATGGTAAGGGGAACTGCCAAAACAACTGCCGCCCATGCCGCGGCAGCACTTTTGGCAAAGCCTTTTTTTGTCTTGGGCGACTGCTTCAAAAGGGCATTGGCGCCTTCTTTGTTTCGAGGAATAAGGTAAAAAAGAGAAAGCCCAAGCTCAAAAAGCATTGAAATTTGCACTGCAAAACTTTGCCAAGTAGGCTCTTTATCCGACCATTTGCCAAGGTAAAAAACAGCGGTAAGTATAAACAGCACCAAAAACACGCTGCCAAACGCCGCGCCTTTAGCTGCAGGCCTTGCAGGTTTCGTTTTTATATCATATTTCTTTGGAAGGGCGGCTATATCCTGTTTTTCATGGTTTGTATTGCTTTTTTGAGCCACCTTTGCGCCGCAGGCAAGCATGACATCTTCCGCTAAAACAGCCCCGGGAAGCTTTTCCCTTGCCATACGGCTTGCCGCTGTGGTATAAAAACTTTTATTTGCAAAGAATCTTCTTGGCATGTCGCAGCTTATAATTTTTCCATCAAAAAACATTGCGCACCTGTCGGCAAATTTCGCGCAAAACTCTATGTCATGGGATACCATGACAATTGTAACGCCGCTGTTTTTAAGGCTTCCAAGTATCTCCGCAAGGTTTTGCTTGAAATGTGCGTCCAGCCCCTTTGTGGGCTCGTCAAGCAGCAGTATTTGGGGTTTTAACAAAAGCACCTTTGCCAGTGCCGCCCTTTGCTGCTCGCCAACCGACAAATCGTAAGGGTGGCGGCCCAGTAGGTCACCAAGAGCGCACATTTTGACAACTTCATTTATCAGACGCTTTTGCTCGTCCTCCTCTACCTTGCTTTCCCTAAATATTTCATACAAATCAAGAAGTACACTGTTTTTAACAAACAGCGCCTGCGGGTTTTGGGGCAAAACCCCAATCAAGCCATTGTATTTATCACGAATGTTCGATATTTTTTCTCCTTTAACAAGCACCTGACCTCGATACGGGGCAAGCAGACCGCCGATTATTGATAAGGCTGTGGTTTTTCCGGTACCGTTTCCGCCCACAATGGCATAAAGCTCGTTTTCATATATTTCTGCCGACAAGCCCTTTATCACATCGGGAAGGTTTCTGTCATACCGAAACCATGCCTCCCGAATTTGTATTATTGCACTTGTATCTTGCAGGCTTTTTTCCTTTGGTATTAGCGTGTGGTCAATATTTTTAATTTTTGACAAATCTTCAAGCCACCTGCGCCCCTCCCTGACTGTAACGGGACATTCCAAAGGACTTTCAACGCTCAAATGGATGCGCATGGGGGTTGGAAGGGAGAGGAGCATATCATGCTCTATTTTTTTTAGAATTTCGCCTGCATATTTCGGGGTGCCGTGTGCAATAATTTTGCCCCCGTCCATAACCACCACCCGGTTTGACATGGGAAAAGCATCCTCCAAGCGGTGCTCCGCCAAAATAACCGTTGTGCCAAGTTCTCGGTTTATCCTTGCAATGGTTTGCAAAAATTCAAGGGCGGCTATGGGGTCAAGCTGGCTTGTGGGCTCGTCCAAAATAAGCACATCCGGCTGCATTGCCATAACAGATGCCAGGCTTAAAATCTGCTTTTGACCGCCGGAAAGCTTTGAAACACTTTTATGAAACCAATCCTGTATGCCGAAAAACGACGCCATCTCCGCCACCCTTGCCCGTATTTCGCCTGTTTCATACCCAAGGCTTTCAAGACCGAAGGCAAGCTCGTGCCAAACCTTGTCGGTAACGATTTGATTGTCAGGGTTTTGAAGTACAAAGCCTATTTTTCGGCTCTGCTCACAGGAGGGGACTTCTTCCAGCAGTTTTCCTTCAAATAAGACCACCCCGCTTTTGTTTCCGGAAGGCGAAAGGCTTGATTTAAGATGCCGAAGGAGCGTGGATTTTCCACAGCCGGACTTGCCGCAGATTACAACAAACTCCCCCTGCTCTATGGTAATATTAATATCACGCAGCGAAGGTTTTTCGCTGTTTGGATAGGTAAATGTCAAATTTTCGATTTTATAGATTTCCAATTTTGAGCCTCCCGGATTTCAATTATTATAGGCAGCATACAAAGGGCAAAATATGCAAAAAACAGGCTTATGGAATAAGGCGTTATTGCTACTGATTTTATCGTTGGGAAATATCTAAAATAAAGCCCGCCGGCGAATTTTCCAACAGCAACATATATGCCCAGCAGCGAAATAGCTATCATCGCCCTTTTGTCCCTCAAGTCAAAAGTGTATATGGAAAATGATGTGCGCCCCTTTAGCCCATATCCTCGGCTTTTCATGCTGTCGGCTGTTTCCACCGCATTTTCCAATGCCCAGGTAACCATAATGGATAAAATGCTTACACCGTTTTTTGCCCTTTGAAGCATGCTTGTGCCGGTAACATCTCGACCTATGCACTTTTGGGCATTTGCTACCACCCTCATTTGTTCCTTGAATTTAGGCACAAAACGAAGGGTCATGGACAAAACAAGCGACAGCGACGGCGCCACCCGTCCAAACAAATAGATAAATTTGTCGCTTGTCATAACAGCATTATAGCAGGAAAACCAACATATTACGGACACTATCATAACCGCCGCCGAGACGCCATAAGCAATCGACTCTAAAGTTAAGGGGTTGCCCCCGGGCAGGTAACCGAGTATGCTTGCCCCCTCGTGGTTGAAGGCAGGATTAACAAGCGCCGCAAACAAAAGCATTGGCAGCATATATAAAAAGTTGAATCTGGCCGCCTTTTTCCCGTTTAGAAGGATAGAATACGCAAAGCTGCAAAAAAGGGATATGCCAAGACACACAGGATGCATAAAAAACATGGAGAACACAATTACAAATGTAAAATATGCAAAATTTACAATGGGGTGATATGTTTTAAATGTGTTCATCTTCTAATCCCCTGAAATGAACTTCCTCCGCCTATATCGCTTCCTAAGTCGCAGGTATAAAGCCATTCGACTTTATCCCCCGGCGCAAGCTGGTAGCGGGATGAGCCATAGTTTGGAAAATCTCCGTTTACCCTATACATCCACCCTGAAAGCTCGCCGCAATCAAACTCGTATATGTTGTTTATCCCCTCGATATATGCGCTTTTGTAAACAGGCATATTTTCAAACTCCAAATGGATTTTGTTTTTCTTCATCTCACGCAAAAGCACGTTAAACACGCTTTCGCCTTCGTAAAATACAACTTCTTGCTCTGCAAAGATAATCCCATCCTCCGGTATAAGCTCTACCTTCTCGGGCTTAAGCCAGCTAATATTTTTTAATATTGTATCACACCTTACGGAAAGGGTGCAGGTTAACTGTTTGTCTGCAGTTTCCTCGTCTTTTCGGCTTTCGGGAACCGGCTTTTCGTCGGAAGCAGGCTCGGCTGAAGGTTTGTCCAAAGAAACCGTTTCCACACCGCCGCTATCTTCCTTTTTTGTTGTGACGGGAGCCTTATTGTCGGAATTTTCGGCTTCTTTTTCGTTCAAAGGATTGTTTGAAGTGTCCTTTTGCTGCTGTGATTCCCGTTCGCTTGATATGTCAACAGGCGGTTGCGCAGGTATGTGGGCGGTTAGGGTATTGTTGATATCCGAAGTTTGGGCGTCTTTCCGCCCACGAAGGGAAGGGGCGTTTCCCCCCCACCAAAACGCCGCAGCCAAAACCGAAAGTATAGCCAATCCCGCCAAAATTTTATATCCGTATTTTTTCATACGCTCAAATCCCTTCAATTTACAATAGCTTTGCCAAATCCAACATGGTAAAGAGCATCTTAGCAATTTCCGCCCGTGTCACGTTAGCCTTTGGGTTTATCTTAATATCCTCGCTTGGCAAAATATTGTTCTTATAGCAAAACGCAAGAGGTTTCCTTGACCAGTCGCTAAGGCTTATATAATCAATAAAGCCTGCCAATACATCCCTTGCCTCGGTTTCGTCCATATCCGTACTAATACCGCAAAGCCCCGAAGCCCTTGCAATCATTGCCCCCGCTTCTTCTCGGGTGATTGTGCCGTTTGGGCTGAAAATGCCATCGCCTGTTCCGTTTACAATTTTGTATTCAAAAGCGGTGTTTACATACTTAAAAAACCAATCATCTTGCGAAACATCGGAGAAAACGTTGCCGCCTTTTACCTCAAGCCCAAGGCCCCGTACAATGATTGTGGCAAATTCCGCCCTTGTCATGGTGGAGTCAGGGTCGAAATGGGTTTCGCTTTTTCCGCTTATTATCCCTCTTGCGGCAAGCTGCTCAATTGCCGTCTTGTTTTTGTGGTCTAAAATATCGCTAAAAGTTATTTCCGCATAGTGAGCCGGCATGGGCTTTATGTCCTGATGTTTTCCGGGCAGCCCCGCCTTTTCGTTTGACAAATCAGCATCTGTAATTTCAAGACGGTCGCTCATATTATATAAGCTGCTTTTACCGTCAATCAGCCTTTTTGCCGCTACCATGGCGCAAAGCCCCTGCTCCGCCGCCATTTGGCTGGAGTTACCTTCTCCTTTGGTATGGCTAAAGCCTTCCCCTTTTTTATAGTAAGACATAAGGCTGTCTAAAAGCGTATTCCCACCTTTTACAAACCGTGGGTCTTGAATGGATATGCCAAGCTCGCTAAGGGCAATAATCATTTGCGCACAGCTTTCGGCATTTTCAGTATCCCCGCTTGCATACCCGCCTCCTTGCTGCTGCATTTTTGACATGCAGTCCAATGCCTTTTGGATGGCTTTTTTTACATCCTCCCTGTCTTGATACCTTGCAAGGGCGGCAAGCGCCATGCCCGTTATATCAGGGTCGGACACTGCTCCCCCCAAAGCCTCGGCTTTTGCTTTGCCAAGCAGTGAAAAGCTGCCATCTAAAAGCTGATTTTCCAAAATATAATTTACATACATATCCCTTGTGGCCCGGGTTTTCGCCCCGGTGTTTTGCGGCATTTCATAATTTGCGCAGTCAAGGGCAATAAGCGCCCAAACAGGTCCGTTTAAGCCCTGCCATATGGTTTTATCATAATCCCCCAAAGGCTCAAGCAGGTTGTACCCCGCTACATCTGTTGGGTCCTTGCCGATAGCCGTCAAGGCCACGGCCAGCCTTGAATATTCCGTATATTTGCTTGGGTGAAGCTCGCCCTTTTGAGCTTTAATGTGACTTTCCACAGCGCTGTAGTAGTTTTGATAATATTCCCCCGGAATATCATATCCCGAGCGCGCAAGTCCCAACACCGCCCATTCCCCGCCGACTACTCCTATCCGGGGCGTTTTTACCGTTTTATAAATATATTCCGCCGCATCGGCAATGGCGGCGTCAAGCTCCGCCTGTCCCATTGCCAACGCATTGGCAAAATTGATAAAGGCTAAAGCAAAAGCCACCAGTATGCAAAATTGTTTACATACAAATCTGCTCATAATTGTCACTCTCCTTAATCTTCCATAAGCCGAAGGAGCATTGTAATCATTTTGCTGCACTCCGCCCGAGTTGCAAAGTCCAAAGGCGCAAATACATCATTCCCCTTACCGCTTATTATGCCTGCCCTTTGCATGGCGGACACAGGCTCTTTTGCATATTCGGCTATGTCCCCACCGTCTGAAAACACAATTTCCTCGTTTAAGGCAGGAAGCTCAAAATCCATATGCCCTGCAAAGCGAAGCAGCATGCAGGCCACATCTTGGCGGCTTATGTTGTCGCTTGGCGCAAAGGTTCTGTCCGATACACCCTTTGTAATGCCTGCGCCTGCCGCCCAGGCAACGCTTTTGGCAAACCAGTCCGACTCCCCAACATCGTCAAATACTGCCACTTCTTCGGCTGTTTCATCATTGCTGATTCGCCATAGGATTGTTACAAATTCCGCCCTTGTAACATGGTCGCCTGGTGCAAAAGAAGTTTGTGTTTTCCCTTTTATAATTCCCTTTTCCGCCAGATAGTATATATATTCCTTTGCCCATGGGACATCTTCAATATCCTCAAAAATGTCATTTTCAAAAGCGGTATTATCCCCATTGGCTAAAGTAGTCGGTATTGTTTTTTCATCATCTGCAGGGTTTGCTGCGCCGCCGCCAACGCCACCGCTGCTGGATGAAAGCTTACTAAGCTCCGACAGCGCCTTGTCAACCTCGGCTTGGGTGCTGTCTATTTTAACAAGCACCGCCATGGCATTGTCGTATTTTTCCCGGTTGTTTCCTGTGGCAAGGACGGAAGCTTTGTTGCTCATGGCATTTATTTGTGCCACCCTCCATGTAAGCGCCTCCTTGTTTGCAAGGCTTACATCAGGCGATTGGCCCGTGGGATACAAAGCGTTATCGTTTTTGTCAAGGGTGAACTGCCAGCGCACAACCTGTTTGTTTTCCAGCTTCCAATCGGAAGCCCCTGTATCCACAAAATCGCCGTTTACGCTGTATATCCATCCGCTCCATGGGGAATAGTCAAATTCGCCAAGGTAGCTGCTGCTTGCACGGGCACCCAAATTCCCCCCAAAAGCATCCAAAATAAACCCTGGTATGTTTATATCCGTATCAGTGTCATAAACATATGAAAGATAGAACCCGCTTTCAATGGTGCCTTCGTTTTTGCAGGGCTGGGAGACGCCCGGATATTTCTTTTTAAGCAAATCTGTGATAACCTCGGAAACAGGGGTGTGTTTTTTCACCTTTACCAATATAGGCTCAATAATATAGCCCTGCCCTAATGTAAACTTTTCCATGGTCACGCAAACGGTAATATCGGAAGAGCCCGCAGAGCCTCCTCCCCCTCCTCCTGTGCCGCTTTGCTTGGTTACGGTAACAACATATTCCTGCGTGCTTACGTCTTTGGCAACTACCGTATAGGTTACGGGATTGGTAAAGTCCACCACCTCGCCGCTTGCGGGCGTTACAGTAGCATTTTCGCTTACTGTTATTTCGGGCGCAAGGGCTTTTAAGTTTGCGCTTTGCTCAACCGTGACAGTAATGGTTTTTTTCGCTTCGTTTATTACTCCCTTGCTGTTTCCTATTTTAAATTCCAATATTGCTCTTTCGCTAATTGCCTTTGGAGCAATCGCCATTAAATATTCCGAATCGTTTTTGTAATAAATAACTCCGCTTTTGTCGCTTATAAGGCTGCAGGTACAAAAGTTTGCCTTGTCACTCTCGGGTATGAACAAATGGTCTGCCAAAGCGTTTACAACCGCCCCGCCATCTTGGTCAAATTCGCCTGTTTTTTCAACCTCTATTACATAAATTCCGCCCGGCGCGCTGTTATAGGTGGTATATATATACACCTTGTTTGCCTCATCGCTGTATGCCGTCGATAAAAGCGCACTTGCCTGGGCATACCCCGGCACCTGCACAAAGCCCACTTCCTTCATGGGATTGGCTAAAACGTCGATTATTTTATAGGTATTGTTGTCCGATTCCCCAGATACGCCAAGATATGCAAGACCATCGTAAACTAATGGGGTGCTTGTGCACATTCCGCCAAGGTTAAGGCTTTTTGACTCATTCTTGTCAAAGGTTCCGTCGCTTTGCACCTTTACCTGATAAAACATTCCGCCTTTTGTTGCAAAGTAAATTCGGTCGGTTTCGCCGTCATAAGAAACGCTGGAGCGGATATCCCCTTTAATGCCCTCGATAGTGTCAATAACTTCCCCCGTTATAGGGTGTACGCTAAATAAAACCGCCGACTCTCGAGCGCTCCCCGTCTCCCCATCGTCACTTCCGAAAATCACATAATCATCTGTGGCCAAGGCTCCTGCCAAATAAAATCCGCCTTCTTTTTCTATCTTCCATGTGCATCTTTTTATTTCGTCCGTTTTCGTTACATCTTCATCTTGGACAGACAGGCAAAAATAAGTTCCTTTTCCCTTATCGGAAGTCCATGTACCCGTATATATGTATCCGTTTTTGTACGTTATGGGGGAGATGGTCTGCCCGCCAAGGCTTTCGCTTACCCATAGGCTTTCAAGGGTGTCCGCACGGAGGGCTTGAACTCTGCCCCCGTCAAGGGGTACAAAAATCATGCCCTGCCCATAGGTTACGGGAATCATACCGTAATAACCGATACTGTTTGCCAAATCACCGCTTTGTGCAAGGATTTTGCCGTCCTTCGGGTCGATTTTTAAAACTTTCCTTCCTTTTGCTATATAAAGAGTATCATTTACGATTATCGGAGGGGTTATAACTTCAAATACATCACCTGAATATTTTGCTGCCCATTTAAGATATGCATCGCCTGTGGTTTTTGGGGTTTTTGCCATGGTTATACCCATGTTTTCCTCGCTTCCGCGAAAACTGGTCCAATCGCCCGTGTAATCCGGAAGCGGCGCCTGACCTGTATTTTCATCTTCTTCGCCTTCGTCCTCTTGCGTTTCTTCATTTGTAATGCGTATGGTGTAATAAGTTTTTTTATGCCCGCCCATTGTTTGAATGCAAAAGGCAACATCGTTTTCATAGCTTGTGGGCTTTGAAATATCCACAAGCCCATCTTCTGCTTCAAAGAAAAGGTAGTCAGGGTGCAGGGTGCTTTCAACCTCTGCGGTCAAGGCGGTAACATCTGTGCACTCGTCAAGTTGAACTGCGATTATATATGGGGAAGGTTTTGTGCCCTCTCCCAAAATAGAAGCACCGCTTTCGTTTTCTATGTAATGTGCAAGCGCATTGCCGCTGCTGTCTTTTAAAGTTAGTTTTGTAACTTTAGGCTTGCTCATGTAATAGCTTCCCACATCGGTGCCAAAGCCTACAACCGAATAATGCAGCTTTACAACATCTCCAGCTGAAAGCGCTCCCCATTTTTCAAAATCGTCATTTATACTAATCAGCCATCCGCTTTCGGGACCGCAGTCGGACACCGACAGGTTGTTTATGGATATGATATACTCAAAATCGTATTGCGTATCTGTTTCGTATGGAATATTATTGTCATCCATCGCTAATTTTGCCGCATCCAGCGTAGCCGCACCGTTTGGCACGACAACCTCGGTCAAGTCTAAAATTATTCCCTTTTCCGAGGCATTATCAGCACCGTAGGTAACGGCGGTATAGTCATATATGCCCACATACACCGTAATATCCGGCTGCCCTTTAGCCATTGATACCGCCGGCGCAAGCATAAGCAGCATAAAAACAGCAGTTATCCATGCCATAGCCTGATTTGCCCTTAAAGCTTTCATAAACCTTCCTCCCAAAATCATATATATTTTTAAACCAAAGAAACAAAAAAAGCCGTAACAATTTTTAAAAAAATTGCCACAGCTGTGTTCCTGTGAAAATTCGCTCCCTCTTTGCAAAAACACAAAAAAGGCTACCGTTTTTATAAGCAGCAATAAAAAAGCGGCAATAATGCAGGTCTTCTGACTTACACCCTGCAAAGACGGTGTCTTTGCGCCTTTAGCTTTACCTTCCCAGTTTCCCAGTGGCTGGCTTTCGCCAACAAGCATAAAGGCATAAGGTGCATACAGCGGCAGTACCGTTTAGGATTCTCACCCAATTCCCTTTTCACCACATACAGCCAAACGCCATATGTGACACATTATGCGAATAACCATATTTACTTTTTCCATAAATATTATACCTTCAAAAGCAAGGGTAGTCAACCTGCAACATTCAAAAAGGCAACAAATTACAATAAATAATAATATTTTTATAAAACCGAATACACCGACCTAAACGATTTCATCTATGGCAGCGCCAAATATCCCGTTGTGCTTAAAAATGGAATGTCCATCGGCGGAGGATCCGTTTACCCCGAAGTTAACTTTACGCTGCCGCCCATGACCTTCAACCCGAAGTGGGCAGTTGAGGTTTGCAAAACCATGGTTGATGTTATACGGGAGCACGAAGCAAATCACAGTATTAAAGGGGCGGTCAGAATCACGCCCAACGACATTCGCGAGGGAGATGACCTTGAGCATATGTGGCGGGGCAGGCACTGGGATAGGATGCTTGAAACCTTTGAAGGCTGTGCCAATGCGGGAGCGGATTTTCCGGCGATTGAATCCATTGGCGGCAAAAAAGTTAATGACGAGGCTATCATGTACTGCGATATTTCAAAAATCCATATTCGCCTTGGTAATACTCGGCTGCAAGGATATGAACAAGCTTTGGACACAAATCGTGTCAATCGCAGACAAAACCGGCACCATAGCCAGCGGCACCATAGCCAGCGGCTTTGGAAACACGGCAATGGTCCTTGCAGACAGAAATTACATGCGAAAAGGCTTTGAGGAGGGCATGCTTAACCTTTCGGACAAAGAACAAACATGGCTTGACATACTGTTCGCTCGAACAGACAATTTGCCGGAAGATGAGGAAGAATTCATTGCAAACGTTACTTGTGATTGTGATAAATTTGACCCTAAAAAATATG
>JAQVDK010000031.1 GCA_028697835.1 Eubacteriales bacterium
AAAAAGAAGAATGGGTTGCTACCGTCCATTTTGCTACACTCATTTTCAAAAACATTGAATTTCATAGAAAAATTAATGAGGTATCAAAAAATCACATTTTCGATACCTCATTTGTCTACAGTCTGACCACTCGCAATATGCGAGTGGTTTTTTAGGTGCATTCCTAATACAAAGGTATGGCTCTTTCGGTGGAATCCCAAACAAAGGCTTTAATTTTTTGAGTGCCGTCAGGTATGGCTGCGGCATAAGTATTTTTGATTGTTTCTTGTCATCTGCGTGACCATGAGCACCGCCGCCTCGTACATTTGTAAAAAGATAGGGGCTGTTTTCGGTCCAATTGCCACGCATAACGGTTACTCCGGATTCTGGCCAGTGTTTTGAAGTAAAGGGTGGCATGGTGCCGCTTGCACCAAGGGTAGGTAAAGCTGTCAGAGTTCTTTTGTCCATGCAAGCTGTCCGTAAATTTTTCCCTATTAAGTAATAAATACAGACAATCTTCAATATACATATAGTATCATGTACAATGTATATAAAAGAGGAGGAAAATACATGGAAGGCAACAGCATTTATCAGGATATAGCCACACGGACGGACGGAGATATATACATAGGAGTTGTAGGTCCTGTAAGGACCGGAAAGAGTACCTTCATTAAAAAATTTATGGATAAGCTAATACCAAATATAGAAAACGAACATAAGCGTCAGCGTGCTGTTGATGAGTTGCCTCAAAGCGCCCAAGGACGTACCATTATGACCACCGAGCCTAAATTTGTGCCCAATGAAGCTGTGGAGGTTACCATGGGGGATAACGCCTCCTTTAGGGTAAGAATGATTGACTGCGTGGGGTACATTGTCCCCAATGCCATGGGATATATCGAAAACAATGCTCCGCGGATGGTTAATACCCCTTGGTTTGAGGAGGAGATTCCCTTTTCCGAGGCGGCGGAAATAGGAACTAAAAAGGTAATTAGCGAGCATTCCACAATTGGAATTGTTATTACCACCGACGGCAGTATTACCGAGCTTGACAGGGAGGATTACATAGCTGCCGAGGAGAGGGTTATCAAAGAGCTAAAAGAGATTAACAAGCCGTTTATAGTGGTTTTAAACTCTGCCAACCCCAACAGCGAAGAAGCCCAAGAGCTGAAAAAAGAATTGGAGCAGCAATACAGGGTGCCTGTTATGGCGGCAAACTGCGCACAGCTTGAAATATCAGAGATAAATGAGATTATCCAGCGGGTGCTTTATGAGTTTCCGCTGTCCGAAATAACCATAAACTTACCGTCGTGGATGGCGTCTTTGAGCGATGACCACTATCTTCGCAAGGATATGCTAAGCATAATAAAGAACTCTGTTAAAAACATCTGCAAGATAAGAGAGTCAAAAGAGGTCATAGGTGCTATTGAAAACAGTGAAAATGTGGAAAAAGTAAATGTTGACGAGATTAAGCTGGGCGAAGGCTCCATATGCCTTACTGTAAATCCGGTGGAAGGGCTGTTTTACAACATTCTTTCAGAGGCAAGCGGTCTTGACATTGACTGCGACGAAAAGCTTATGAGTATGATGGTTGAGATGGGGACAATCAAAAAGGAATATGACAAGTTTGCGCCTGCAATAAAAAGTGTAAGGGAAAATGGGTATGGAATTGTTTCGCCCACCATGGAAGAGATGACCCTTGAAGAGCCCGAAATTGTCAAGCAGGGCAGCAGATATGGCGTGCGGCTTCGTGCCAGTGCCCCCTCGATTCACATGATTAGGGCGGATATCGAAACGGAGGTAAGCCCTATTGTCGGAACGGAAAGGCAGTCGGAGGAGCTTATACATTACCTGCTTAACGAATTTGACGACGACCCGGTCAAAATCTGGCAGAGCAATATATTTGGAAAGTCTTTAAACGAGCTTGTCAACGAAGGTTTACATAATAAGCTAAGCAGAATGCCGGATGATGCACAGGTAAAGCTGCAGGAAACTCTGCAAAAAATTATAAACGAAGGCAGCGGCGGGCTTATCTGCATAATATTATAATAAAAAGTGATGTAAGGGAGGATGAACCCTTGCGTCACTTTTTTTGTAAATGTAATAAAAATTAAATAAGTTGTGAATACTAAGTCCGAGGTGATAAAAATGTCAAAAAAGTATCGTGATTTAAATCTTCTGCTGGAAAGCGAGCCGGAGGCAAAAAGGTATTTTTCTTCCTTGCCCGACTATGTTAGAAGCAGCATTGTCCAGCGCCCCCAAAATGTTAATTCGTTTGAAAGCTTAAAAGATTATGCCGAAAACCTTTTAAGGGGTGATACTTAAACTTTTTTGCCGGATTTATTCACTTTTTGCCTCCTTATGTCATAATATGTAATGATTCGCTTTATATAAAATTTTATAAAGGGGGCTTAAAAGCAGATGAGAGGATACCTAAAACCGGCAAGATGGGATAATCTAACCTACAGAGAAGTGCAAAGCAAGCTTTCCCAAATGCGTTCAACAGAAAGATACCTAAACAACCAGTCCGTTCATACTTTGGTGGGATATGAAAAAAATATTCGCGGAAGATAAACTCCGCATCAAATAACAATCCCCCCGTTACACGGGGGGGTTGTTATTTGGAAATATTTATATCCTTGCAACTTTTGTGTCAACGGCGGCTTTTGCTACTGCTTTTGCAACAGCAGGTGCAACGCTTTCGTTGAAGGAGTCGGGGATAATGTATTCGGGGGAAAGGTCCGACTCGGAAACTACATCGGCAATAGCCTGTGCCGCCGCAATTTTCATCTCGTCGTTAATGTCGCTTGCACGAACATCAAGGGCGCCTCTGAAAATGCCTGGGAATGCAAGTACATTGTTAATTTGGTTAGGGAAGTCGCTTCTTCCCGTTCCCATGATTTTAACGCCGGCTTCTTTTGCCTCATCAGGCATGATTTCAGGGATGGGGTTTGCCATGGCAAACACAATCGGGTCTTTTGCCATAGTGGCAATCATTTCTTTTGTAAGCGTTCCTGGAGCGGACACGCCAATGAACACATCTGAGCCTTTTATAACATCCTCAAGGCTGCCTTTTTTCATCTCAAGATTCGAAATATCAGCCATTTCGGCTTTTATTTGGTTAAGTCCTTCACGTCCTTTATAGATTGCGCCTTTGGTATCGCAAAGGATAACTTTTTTAAGCCCACGGCTCATAAGAAGCTTTGTAATCGCAATGCCTGCGGCGCCCGAGCCGTTTACCACAACCTCAAGGTCCTCCATTTTTTTGCCCACAAGCTTTAGGGCGTTAATCATTGCCGCAAGGGTGACAACCGCCGTTCCATGCTGGTCGTCATGGAAAATGGGGATATCGCATTCTTCCCTAAGTCTTTTTTCAATCTCAAAGCAACGTGGTGCAGAAATATCTTCTAAATTAACTCCGCCGAAAGAGCCTGCCAAAAGCTTCAGTGTGTTTACAATTTCGTCAGTATCCTTTGTCCTTAAACATAAAGGAAATGCATCAACATTTGCAAATCTTTTAAAGAGGGCGCATTTTCCTTCCATAACGGGCATACCTGCCTCGGGACCGATGTCGCCAAGGCCCAAAACTGCGGTGCCGTCGGTAACCACAGCTACCAAATTGCCCCTTCTTGTATATTCGTATGATTTGTTTACATCTTTTGAAATTTCAAGGCAAGGCTCCGCAACGCCGGGAGTGTATGCAATTGCCAAATCCGCCTTGTCATTAAGCTCTGCACGAAGTGACAGCTCAAATTTTCCCTGCCATTGCCTATGTTTTTCCAATGCTAATTGTTTACTTGTCATTATTTGTTCACCAAACCTTTTCTATATATTTTATCTAAAAGATTATTCCAAATTGTCCAAAAAACTTCTTATTACCTTTTCGGAGTTGTAAAGCTTTTGAAGCTCCTCGTCCGTAAAGTTAAATTCAATGGTTTTTTCTGCGCCATTGATACCCATAATGGTGGGAAGGCTCAGGCAAATATCCTTTATACCATATTGTCCGTCCAAAAGCTTGCTGGTGTGATAAATTGCCTTCTTATCCTTTACAATAGCATCCGCAAGGCTTGCAACAACGGACGCAATGGCATAATATGTTGCGCCTTTTCGTTTGATAACCTCCGCACCCGAATGTTTAACCTCGTTTTCTATTTCCTCTTTGTTAATTTCAATATTGTGAACCTTGCAATATTTGTCTAAAGCCATACCGCCGATGTGAACGCTGCTCCATACGGCAAATTGGCTGTCGCCATGCTCTCCTGCCACAAAGCCGTGAACGTTTTTAACGTTGATTCCCAGCTTTTTTGCAAGCAGCCAACGAAACCTTGCGCTGTCCAATACAGTACCCGTTCCAAAAACAATACCCTTTGGAAGCTGACTTTCTTGCTGAATAATGTGTGTAACAACATCAACCGGGTTGGAAACAGCCATAATAACGCCGGAGTTATAGTGCTTCATTATGTTTCTGGTAATGTCTTTGATAACGGAAACGTTTTTCTTTGCAAGGTCAAGCCTTGTTTCGCCGGGCTTTCTTCCGATGCCTGCGGAGACAACTATAATGTTTGCATCCTTAATGTCGCTGTAGCTCCCGCAATGTACATTCATATCGCCAAGGACTAAAAGACCATGGCTTATATCCAAAGCTTCGCCTTCTGCTTTTTCGCGGTTTACATCAATAATTACAAGGTCGGACACCAAATTCCTCATTGCAATTGAATATGCAACCGAAGAACCAACCGCCCCTGCGCCAATAACAGCAATTTTAGAACGCCTTCTCTCCATGTTTTTCCTCCAAATAAATAGTTAAAATTTTAACATACCATAGTTAAAATTTTATCATTCTTTGATGCCCAAGTCAATAGTTATTTTTAAAAAATTTCATAAAAAATACATTTTATTCTATTGGCTTGTCCGTTGGCTTGTCGGAATTTTCGGACTTTTTATCAAGTATGCTGCAGTTGCCTTTGAAAACAGAGCCTTCGTCAACAATCAAGCTAAAGGCTGTATGCTCGCCCATTACATAAGCCGTGCTTTTTATGGAAAGCTGTCCCTTTGCAAAAATATTTCCTTCAATCTTCCCTGCAATTATAACATTCGCCGCCGAAATGTCGCCTTTGATGGATGCGGACTTCCCTACCACCACATCGCCGCTTGCGTCTATAGGACCGGTTACTTTTCCATCTATTTTCACATTGCCATGCACCTTTAAGCTTCCTTCCACAGAGGTTTTCTTGCCGATAAGAGTGCTGATTTTAATAATATCGGAAGAAGCCTTTGAGCCGGTTGCAAGCCTTTCTCGAATTTTTGTTATTACATTCATTATTATCAACTCCTTTAACTTATTATATTCTATGATTTTACTTAAAATCCTTTAAATTCTTGCAAATAAGATAAAAAATTGATATAATAATGCTGTTGTTGAAGTTTACTATAAAATTCTTGAAAATTTATTAAATATACTGAATTACTATTGCAATTTTGCTAAAAATAATGTATATTATTTGTGGAAGTCTTATAAGAATTAATTATCAGAAATACCACTAAAAGGAAATTTATTAAAAAGGTCAATTATTTGCTAATAATAAACAGAGGGGGAATTTGTGTGACATTTTTTATGGTTATTAATTATGCCATACAACTGGTTTTTTTGTGTTTTGGGCTTTATTACTTTACCATATCCTTGTTCAGCTTTATCCCAAGAAGAAGGCCGCCCGTTGATAATAACCATTTGCGAAGATACGCCCTTGTTATAGCGGCACACAACGAGGAAGTGGTGATAGAAAACCTTGTAGACAGCTTAAAAAGGCTGGATTACCCCGATGATAGGTATGAAATATTTGTTATTGCGGATAATTGCACCGATAAAACCGCCGACCTGGCAAGGCAGGCAGGGGCTACGGTTTTTGAAAGGTTTGACGATACTGCCAGAGGAAAGGGCCATGCCCTTGAATGGATGTTCGAAAAAATTTACAAAATGGATAAAAAATTTGACTCCATAGTGGTTTTTGATGCGGATAATGTAGTGGATAAAGACTTCCTGAAAAATATCAACAGGCAGCATCTTAGAGGCTCGAAGGTAGTTCAAGGATATATTGACAGTAAAAACCCGGAGGATTCTTGGATAAGTTATTCCTATTCCATAGCTTTTTGGTGTATTAACAGGCTGTTTCAGCAATCCCGCTCGAACCTTAACCTGGGCTGTCAGCTTTGCGGAACGGGTTTTTCCGTTGATGTGGATATTTTAAAGGAAATCGGCTGGGGTGCAACCTGCCTTACGGAGGATATGGAATTTACCATGAAGCTTGCCCTGCACGACATTAAAGTAGGCTGGGCTGCGGATGCTGTTGTTTATGACGAAAAGCCCACAAACCTTTCTCAATCCTGGAAGCAAAGGATAAGATGGATGCAAGGCCATGCGGATGTGGCTTGCAGGTTTGTAAAAAAACTTGTAAAAAGAGGAATTGCGGAAAAAAGGCTTTTTTATATAGATTGTGCGCTGTATCTTTTGCAGCCTCTTAGGATTCTTGCCATGGGCGCAATTACAGTCATGGCATGGATACAAAACATTTACCCCGAATCAAATCTTATTATCTGGGGGCTGGTACCCGCTCATATATGGAACGTGGTTGTCATTGGGCAATTTTTGTGGACACCCTTTGTGCTGTTTATAGAAAAGAAGATAACACCTTCTATAATTTGGAGATATTTTTTATACAGTGTGTATAACCTAACCTGGGTCCCCATTGCAATCATCGGTATTATGAATAAAGACAAAAAAGAGTGGTTCCACACAAAGCACACGAGAAAAATCAGCATTCGGGAAATGCAATAATATGTAATTATACCCAAAGCGTAAAATATATTAATGCTTTGGGTTTTGATTTTGTGCATTAATACCAATCTTTTTGTATGGGGCTAAAAACTTCTTGCAAAGCGGAAGGATATATACTATAATTTAAGTAGGATATATTTTTCCGGTTTGGTTGCAAAATTTATTAAGATAAGGGGTGGATGAAAGTGGCTTGGACCGGATTTAAGGGAGAAAAATGGAAGAAGGAAATAGATGTAAGGGATTTTATCCAGCAAAATTATAAGCCCTATGAAAAAGACGGCTCTTTTCTTGTGCCGCCCACCGAAAGGACTATTGATATTAACAATAAGTACATAGAGCTTGCCAAAAAGGAAAGGGAAAACGGTGGGGTGCTTAGCATAGATACATCTGTTCCATCGTCGATTCTTAGCTATAAGCCCGGATATTTGGACCGTGAAAACGAACTGATTTATGGTCTGCAAACCGAAAAACCCTTAGAGCGCTCCGTAAACCCTTTTGGGGGGCTTAGGCTTGCTCAAAAGGCTTGCGAGGCTTATGGATATACTCTTGACGAGAAGGTTTTGGAGAATTTTAGATATAAAACCACTCATAATGATGGTGTATTTAGTGTATATACGCCCGAGATGCGAAAAGCAAGAAGCAGCGGCGTTATAACAGGACTGCCGGACGCTTACGGCAGAGGCAGGCTTATTGGTGATTATCGCAGAGTAGCTTTATATGGCATTGATTTTCTTGTTGCCAAAAAGCAAGAGGACAAGCTTTCCCTTGGCAAGATGGATATGGATGTGGAAAATATCAGGCTTTTGGAGGAGCTTGCCAAGCAAATAGACTTTTTGCAAAAGTTAAAAGAGATGGCTGCAGGGTATGGCGACGATATTTCCCACCCCGCAAGGAATTCCAGGGAGGCTGTGCAGTGGCTTTACTATGCATATCTTGGCGCAATTAAAGAGCAAAACGGTGCTGCCATGTCCCTTGGCAGGGTAAGCACATTTTTAGATATTTATTTCCAAAGGGATTTGGAGCAGGGCAAGATTACCGAAGAAAAAGTCCAAGAGCTTATTGATGATTTTGTAATAAAGCTAAGGATGGCAAGGCAGCTTAGAACGCCTGAGTATAACGAGCTTTTTGCAGGCGACCCCACATGGGTAACCGAATCTGTGGGCGGAATGGGCGAGGATGGAAGAACCCTTGTTACAAAAACTTCGTTTAGGATTTTGCACACCCTATACAATTTAGGACCTGCGCCCGAGCCGAATTTGACTGTGCTGTGGTCGGACAGGCTGCCCAAAGCCTTTAAGGAGTTTTGCGCCAAGGTTTCTATTGATACAGACTCTATCCAGTATGAAAATGATGATGCTATGAGGCCCGTATATGGCGATGACTATGCCATTGCCTGCTGCGTATCCGCGGCGGCTGTGGGCAAGCAAATGCAATATTTCGGCGCAAGGTGTAATATTGCCAAGGTGCTTTTGATGTCCTTAAACGGCGGTGTTGACGAGGTTTCAGGCGATAGGGTGGGTCCCGACTTTGGTGCATATGAGGGCGATGTTTTAGAATATGATGTGGTTATGGAAAAGTTTAAAAAATACATTGCATGGGTCAGTAAGCTTTATGTAAACACCATGAACATCATACACAGAATGCATGATAAATATGCTTATGAGAAGCTTCAAATGGCACTTCACGATACCCATGTAAAAAGGTTTATGTCCTTTGGCATGGCAGGGCTTTCCGTGTGTGTGGATTCCCTTTCCGCCATAAAATATGCCAAAGTAAAGCCCATTCGAGATGAAAGGGGCATAATCACGGATTTTGAAGTTGAAGGTGATTTCCCAAAATACGGAAATGATGACGAAAGGATTGACAGCATTGCCGTATGGCTTGTGGAACATTTTATAGGCGAGCTTAAAAAGACTCCCACATATCGCAATGCGGAGCATACTCTATCCATTTTAACCATTACTTCAAATGTGGTTTATGGCAAAAAAACAGGCTCAACGCCGGACGGGCGCAAAAAGGGCGAGCCTTTTGCACCCGGCGCAAATCCAATGCACGGGCGTGACAGTGAAGGCGCATTGGCGTCACTGAATTCCGTAGCAAAAATTCCATATGAGGCATGTCGGGACGGCATTTCCTGCACCTTTAGCATAACGCCGCAGACCATTGGAAAAACCGACGAGGAGCGGATAAAAAACCTTGTAAATATTTTAGACGGGTATTTTGCGCAAGGCGCCCACCATCTAAATGTAAATGTGCTGGACAGGAAAACCTTGATATATGCCATGGAAAATCCGGGCGCACTGCCGTTTCTTACAATCAGGGTTTCGGGCTATGCAGTTAACTTTAACGCTTTGAGCAGAAGCCAGCAGCAAGAGGTTATCAGCAGGACCTTCCACGAAAGGCTATGAGTAAATCAGGATTTGTTCATTCTTTTGAAACATTGGGCGCCCTTGACGGGCCCGGCGTTCGCTTTGTAGTGTTTTTGCAAGGCTGTCCCCTTCGCTGTGCATACTGTCACAATCCCGACACATGGAAAACGGGTGGCGAGGGTGCAAAGGTATATGCTGCAGAAGAGCTGGTGGCGAAAATAAAAAGGTATAAGCCCTATTTTGGCAAGGAAGGGGGCGTAACCCTCTCAGGCGGTGAACCTCTTTTGCAGGGCGATTTTTGTGCCGCTCTTATATCCTTGCTTAAAGAAGAAAATATCCACACCGCCATTGACACAAGCGGGACAGCTTTCCACAAAGAAGCGGTTGATAGAGCAGACTTGATTATTTTGGATATAAAACACACAGGCCCCGACGAATATAAAAAGCTTACAGGGTACTCCATTGCCCCTGCCATAGAGTTTTTGGAATACTGCAAGGCAACGCAAAAGCCTTTGTGGATTCGTCAAGTTATCCTGCCGGGGATAACAGATGGCAGGGAGTATATAAAGTCTTTGGCAGAGCATATAAAGGGTTTGAATATAAAAAAAATAGAGCTTTTGCCATACCACACCTTGGGGGTGCATAAGTATGAAAAGCTCGGTATTCCTTATAAATTAAAGGATATGCCAACTCCAAAGCAGGAGGAAGTGGAATCCCTTTACAACTTTTTAAAAACACAGATGTAAAATCCGTCACACTCGTCAAGGTGGGGCAGAAGCTGCACCTCATGGATTTTCTCAAAACAAGTGTTTTCTTTTGCAAATTCTTCCGTAACATCGTGATTTTCGGCTTTGTTTACGGTGCAGGTGGCGTAAACCAATACGCCGCCTTTTTTTACGTATTTTGAAGATGTTTCGAGGATTTGTTTTTGAATGGGTATAATCTGCGCCAAATCCTCAGGGGTTTTACGCCATTTTATATCCGGCTTTTTGCGGATAATGCCAAGCCCGCTGCACGGCACGTCCGCCAAAACCTTGTCAGCCTTGCCGATGTATTCTGCTTTTGGCAGGGTGGCGTCGTGACATATTGCGCAAATACAAGAAAGCCCCAACCTTTGGGCGTTTTTTTGAATAAGCGTTATTTTATGTTGGTGTATGTCAAAAGCAATGATTTTTCCTTCGTTTTGGCTGTCCTCCGCAAGCTGGGTTGTTTTTCCGCCGGGGGCGGCGCAAACGTCTAAAATAAGCTCGCCTTTTTTAGCACCCACAGCCTTTGCGGCAAGGTATGCACCTTTGTCCTGGGGGGTAAAAAGACCCTCATTATATTCCTCAAGGGCGGATATATCACCAAACTTTGAAATTTCCAAAAGTCCTTCTGTATCGTCTGAAATGCCAGCATCAATTCCTTTGGCTAAAAGCCTGTTTGCCAAATCCTCGGGCGTGGTTTTAAGCGGGTTTATACGAACGGTTACCGGCGCAGGCCGGTTGTTTGCCGCAAGGATTTTCTTGTAATCTTCGGGATACTGCTTGCAAAGAAGGTCAATCAGCCATGCTGGATGGGAATAGTATGCTTCAAGGCTTGTATATTTTGGCTCGCCGCCTTTTGCCACCGCCCTTAAAACGGCGTTTACATAGCCAACAGAGCCTTTGTGCCCGTATCTTTTCGCAAGGTTAACGCTTTCGTTGACCGCGGCACTCTCGGGCACTCGGTCAAGGAAAAACAATTGATAAACGCCCATCCTAAGTATGCTTAAAATCCAAACGGAGAGTTTTTTCAGCCTTATGGAGGAGTAGCTTTTTATAATTTCGTCAAGGCGGGTTTTATGCCTAATTACTCCATAGGTTATTTCCGACGCAAAGGCTTTGTCCGCAGCGGAAAGATTGCTGTTTCTTAATATGTTTTTTAGCGCAATATCGCTGTATGCGCCATTTTGTTCAACTTCAAAAAGTGCCTTTAGCGCCGCTTCCCTTGCGTTCACCCTAACACCGTGCCTTTCTCTATTTTATAGCCCCGCAGAAAATCCGCAGCGGGCATTTTGCGCTTGCCTTCAAGCTGAAGCTCTGTTAATTCCACCGAGCCGTCGGCACATCCCACCACAAGCTTATCTTTTGAGCATATAACTTCTCCGGGAGAGCCTGTTCCGCCGCCTGCTTTGCACCTGTAAACCTTAAGCTTTTTTCCGTCAAGGAATGTGTAGGCGGTAGGGAATGGATTAAGCCCCCGCACAAGGTTAATAATATCCTTTGCCGACATGTTCCAGTTAATTTTGGTGTTTTCGTTATCGAGCATTGGAGCGTAGCAGCACTGCCCGTCGTCTTGCTTTTTGGGGACAATGGTGCCTTTTTCCAAACCGTCCAAGGTCTTAAGCAGCAGGTTGCTGCCTATTTTGCAGTATATATCATGAAGCTCGCCTGCCGTCATATCCTCGCTAATTTGCACCTTTTCGCAAAGGAGGATATCGCCCGTGTCAACCCCTTCGTCCATTAGCATGGTGGTAATACCGCTTACTTTTTCGCCTTTTATAATGCACCATTGTATCGGTGCGGCGCCTCTGTATTTTGGAAGAAGCGAAGTGTGCACATTCACACAGCCGTATTTGGGAAAGTCCAAAACATATTTGGGAAGAATAAGGCCATAGGCTACAACCACTATTACATCGGGTTGGTATTTTTCCAAAACCTCTATAAATTTTCCGTCTTTTAAGGTTTTGGGCTGGATAACGTCTATACCAAGCTCCAAGGCACGTTCTTTCACCTTTGAGAAGGCTATTTTACCGCCCCTGCCTTTGGGTTTGTCCTCTTTTGTGACGACACAGCAAACATTATGGGCTTTAGCCAAAGCATCAAGACAGCCCACCGCAATGTCGGGAGTGCCCATAAACATTACTCTCATTCATCTTCCTCCAGCTCGTCGGGGTCCACAAATTCGCTGACCTTGTCCACGTACAGCTCGCCGTTTAAATGGTCTATTTCATGGCAAAGAGCGCGTGCCAAAAGGTCGCTTCCGTTAAGCTCAAATGTTTCCCCGTTTCTGTCTTTTGCCCTTACGGTTACGGTTTTGGGACGCTCCACATATCCCCATTTGCCGGGAACGCTAAGGCAGCCTTCAATATCGTTTACCATTTCTTCGGAGGCGGATATTATTTCAGGGTTAATAAGCTCCCAGTAATTATCCTCGATATTTAAAACAACAACCCTTTTAAGCACCCCGACCTGAGGTGCCGCAAGACCAACACCCTTTGCCTTATCAAGGGTGTCTTTCATATCGTCCAAAAGAGTTATAATCCTATCGTCTATTTTTTCAACCTTGCGGGAACGTTTTGTTAAAATTTCGTCCCCTATTTTTACAATATTTCTAATTGCCATATTAAGCACCTTCTTTAATTCATTGAATTTGGGTTTATATCTATAGTAAGCTGGTTTTTGCTTTTTTCCCTGTTTTGCATAATTTCTTTTAAAACAGGCATAACGTGCTGCAAATTTTTGCACTTTAGCAAAATACGCCAGCGGTATTTGTTTTTGATTTTAGCATATGGAGCGCTGACCGGACCTAAAAGCGTATCGCATTTTCCTTTAAGCTTTTTGGCAATTTCATAAAGCTCGCTTTTAATACTATTTATATCCTCGCCCTGCATTAAAATTACCACAATGTCACAAAAAGGAGGAAAGCTAAGCTGCTCCCTAAGGGAGATTTCCTGGCGATAAAATTCCGAGAAATCATGCTCCCTTGCAAGGCGGATTGCATAGTGGTCGGGCTGATAGGTTTGAATTATTGCTCGCCCCGAAATTTCCCCTCTGCCTGCCCGTCCGCAAACCTGAGTAAGCTGGCCAAAGGTCCTTTCCGCCGAGCGAAAATCGTCAATATTAAGGCTAAGGTCCGCCATTATTACACCTACCAAAGTTACATTTGGAAAATCCAAGCCCTTTGTGACCATTTGGGTGCCCAAAAGGATGGGTATGTTTTCCCGCTCGAAGCGCTTTAATATAATTTCGTGGGAATTTTTCCCCGCTGTGGTGTCCCCGTCCATGCGGATAAAGCTTTTTTCACCGTATAGCCTTTTGATTTCCTCCTCGATTTTTTCCGTTCCCGTACCCATATAGCGAATGTATGGGCTTTTGCAGGAAGGGCAAGAGGTTACATTGTACCTTTCAAAGCCGCAGTAATGGCATTTTAGCCTGTCGCTGTTTTTGTGATAGGTAAGTGAAATGCTGCAATGATTGCAAGTTAGCGTTTCGCCGCAGCTTCGGCACATTACAAAGCTGTTAAAGCCACGCCTGTTGTGAAATAAGATGGTCTGCTGCTCCGCTTTGATGTTTTTTTCTATCTCCCTTTGCAGGCTTTCGCTAAAGACACTTCTGTTGCCACGGGCAAGCTCGTCTCGCATGTCCACAATGCTTACATAGGGCATTTTGGAATTGTTGTGGCGATTTAGCATTTCAAATAATTTATATTCACCTTGCTTTGCCTTGTAATAGCTGCAAATGGAAGGGGTGGCGCTGCTTAGCAAAACAAGGGCGTTTTCGATTTCACTTCTCTTTAGGGCAACCTCCCTTGCATGGTAGAAGGGAGTGTTTTCGGACTTGTATGTTCCTTCGTGTTCCTCATCTATTATAATTATGCCAAGATTTTCAAATGGTGCAAAGATAGCGGAGCGGGCGCCAACCGCAACGGAAACCTTGCCGGTGCGGATTTTAATCCATTCGTCATACCTCTCGCCCAAGGAAAGGCCGCTGTGCAGGACGGAAACCTTAGAGCCAAACCTGCCAACAAAGCGCTCCACCATTTGAGGCGTTAGGGATATTTCCGGCACAAGCACAATTGCCTGCTTGCCCATTTCCAAAACATACTGAATAATCTGCAAAAAAACTTCGGTTTTGCCGCTGCCCGTAACCCCTCGAAGAAGTGCAGGGGATACATCGCCTGCGCTGATTGCGTCTTTTAGATGCTGTAAAACCTTTTTCTGCTCATTTGTGGGAGGAAGCGGCAGGGTTTTTTTAAAGTTTTCTTCGTTATATGCTGTTCGGTAAACGACTTTGTCCGAAAAACGTATATATCCTTTTTGGTGCAAAGCGCCAAGGGACGCATACGAGCCGCCGGAAAACGCAACCAAGTCCGCGGCACTGATTTCGCCTGTTTGGGAAAGGATTTCAAGCATCTTCGCCTGCCGTGGCGCTTTTTTATATAAGGCGGAAATATCCGCATCGGAGCATATTTCCACCATTCTTATAATCTTTCTGCTTACATTTTGCGCAATTGTTTCGTCTAAGGATATTATGCCCTTTTTATGCAGGGCAGAAACAGCCGCCTTTGCATTTTTAATGTGAGAAACCGAGCCAAAGTCCACCGTTGTGCCGGCTTCTTTAAGTAGCTCCACCACAGCCTTTTGGGAAGCTGCGGTGATTTTGGGGTTTGAGTCTATAAGGGTAAGCCACTGGGTGGTTTTAATACTTATTCCTGACGGCACAATGGTTTTTATTGCCTGATAAAAGGTGCAAAGATAGCGCTCTTTCATCCATTTGGCAAGAGATATGGTCGTCTCCGTTAAAAGAGGGCGCACATCCACCACCTTGGTAATTTCTTTAAGGTTTTCATATGGGCTGCTTTGGGCAAACCCCACAACAAACCCCTCGGTGGTTTTGTTTCCCAAGCCAAAAGGCACAATAACCCTTGACCCCAAGGAAGCATCCATGCCGTTTGGTACAAGGTAGTGGAATATTTTATCTGTGGCTTGCAAGCTTTTTGCCACAACAACCTCTGCAATCTTCATTTTAAAAGCCTTGCCGCCCTGTCTAAAATCTCTCCTGCCAGCTTTTCTTTAGACATAAGGGGCAAATCCTCCGTTTCACCGTTTTGGTGAAAAATTCTAACTATATTTGTATCCGTTCCAAAGCCTGCGCCCTCGTGGGTCAGGTCATTTGCAACGATAAAATCGGCATTTTTCTTTTTTAGTTTTTCCACAGAGTAAAGGGACAGTTTTTCCGTTTCCATGGAAAAGCCAACCAGCACAAAGTTTTTGTTTTGACCCAACGTTTGCAGTATATCCGGGTTTTTTTCAAGCTCTATGGTGTTTATTTTGTCTTTTTTAATTTTGCCGTCGGCTTGGTTTTTTACGTAAAAATCCCCCACCGCCGCAGCTTTTATGACAATGTCCATGTCCTTGGAATATTTCATTACTTCGCCGTGCATTTGCTTGGCGCTTTGTATATAAATGGTGTTTACTTTTTTAGGTGGCGTTATGCAAACCTTGCCGCTGATTAGAGTAACATTTGCACCCCTTCTTGCGGCAACCCTTGCCAGTGCATAGCCCATTTTCCCGGAGGAATGGTTTGTAATATAGCGTATATCGTCAATTCTTTCCATGGTAGGACCTGCGGTAATCAAAACATTTTTGCCCGCAAGGTCTTTTTCGTACAAAAGGTGTGTGATAACCTCTTCGATAATATCGTCCACATCGGCAAGCTTGCCTTTTCCTACATCGCCGCAAGCAAGCCGCCCGCCTTCAGGGTCAACAAAAACATAGCCAAGTTTTTTAAGCCTTTCTATGTTTTCCGTGGTAATGGGGTTTTCATACATTTGCGTGTTCATTGCAGGGGCAATGATGACCTTTGCTTTTGTAGCCATAACAGTTGTGGTTACAATATTGTCCGCAATCCCTGCCGAAATTTTGCCGATAATGTTTGCTGTGGCAGGAACAATAAGCATAACATCGGCAGCTTTTGCAAGAGAAATATGCTCAATGTCCCAAGACTTTACAGGGTCGAACATTCCTGTTGCAACGGCGTTTTGCGAAAGGCTTTGAAAGGTTAGCGGGGTTACAAACTTTTGGGCGGCATCCGTCATGCACACACGAACATTTGCACCCAGTTTTTTTAGCTTGCTTATTATTTCGCAAACCTTATAGGCGGCAATTCCGCCGCAAACGCCGATGACTACCGTTTTCCCCTTAAGCATCGGAATCGTCCTCAAAGGTCATATCTTCTGCTTCTTGGTCGGCTTGTTTGTTTGCCCTTTTGATTTCGTTAATTATAATTTTATCCTGGTGTATTTCCTGTATTGCAACAGAAACAGGCTTTGCGCTTTTTTCATCTGTTTGGTTAGGGTCGCTTTCAACCAATTCCCTTGCTCTTTTAGCGGTTGCAATAACCAGGGAATACCTGTTGCCCGCCTTTTTTATAAGGTCACTTAAAGCTGGATAAATCATAAATTTCCTCCTTGAATATTTTTGCGAATTTCGTCAATACATCTTTGAGTTTTGCATTTTTCTGCAGCTATTATGGCTTTGACTTTTTCCGCCGCATTCTCGACAGTATCGTTTACGACTATATAGTCATAGATGGCTGAAAGCTCAAATTCCACCTTTGCCCTTTCAAGCCGTGCAAGTATATCTTCTTCGGATTCGGTAGCCCTTCCCCGAAGCCGCCTTTCCAGCTCCATAAAGCTTGGCGGAACCACAAAAACCATAACTGCGTCAGGTCGCTTTTTTTTAATTTGCTTGCCGCCCTCCACGTCTATTTCCAAAATAACACTTTCGCCTTTTTCCAGGTGCTGGTCAATAGGAGCGGCAGGGGTTCCATAATAGTTTCCGTTAACATACCTGTTATATTCAATAAGTTCTTTGTTTTTTATCATGTTTTCAAATTCTTCTTTGGTTTTAAAGTAGTAATGTACTCCTTCGATTTCGCCTTCCCTTGGTTTTCGCGACGTGGCGGATACGGAAAGGAACACATCACGGCAAGAGAGCGCAACAGCGTCGCACACAGTGCCTTTGCCCACGCCTGCCGGTCCCGATACCACCATTAAAACCCCTTTATTCTTGCTCCTCGTCATCTATAGTTCCTCCCTTTGATGTTATGCGGTGGGATATGGTTTCGGGCTGCAGGGCGCTTAGGATAATATGGTCGCTGTCGGTTATGATAACTGCCCTTGTCCGCCTGCCGCAGGAGGCGTCAATCAGGCGACCATCTTCCTTCGCTTCTTGAATAATTCGCCTTATGGGAGAGGAATCAGGACCTACAATTGCAACAATTCGCTCTGCCGAAACGGTATTTCCAAAACCTACGCTTATAAGTGTCACCTTTTACGTTCCTCCCTATTCTATGTTTTGAAGCTGCTCGCGGATTTTTTCAAGCTCTGCCTTGATATTTACCACAAGCTTTGCAATTTCCAGATTGTTTGATTTAGAGCCGATGGTGTTGATTTCACGGTTCATTTCCTGAAGCAAAAAGTCCAGCTTTCTTCCCACTGCCTCGTCCTGGTTTAAAATATGTTCAAATTCATCCAAATGGCTTCTAAGACGTATTATCTCCTCTGTAATGGACAGCTTATCCGCAAGTATGGCTGTTTCCATCAGCAGCCTGTTTTCGTCAACGGGGACTTCGCCCAAAAGCTCTTTTATGCGCTGCTCAATCTTTTGTCTGTGTTCAACAACGGTTGACGGGGCAATTTCATCGATTTTATCAAGCTCCCTGCCAATCAGCCTTGCCCGCATCAGCATATCGGCGGCAAGCTTTTCCCCTTCACGAAGGCGCATTTGTATGAAGTTATCCGCCGCCTCCTTGCAAACCGTAAGGACAAGCTTTATAATTTCTTCTTCATCGTCCTGCTTGCGGGAAACTTCGAATATATCGCCAAATCTTGCCATAGTGGAAGTTTTAATGTCGTTTTCAATGCCAAAATGCTCGCCAAGAGCTTTAAGCGCATCTATATAATGCTTGGCAAGGGCAATGTTTAACGAAACCTCTTTGCTGTCGTCCATTTGTTTTTGTACGGAAATGTGCACGTCCACTTTTCCTCTTGAAACATATCCTTTCAAAAAGGCCTTTACAGGCTCTTCCAGAAAAGCATAATTTCTTGAAATACGGAAATTAAAATCTGTATATCTGTGGTTTACTGATTTTATTTCAACCGTAATTTCAAAATTATCAATAATTTGCTGGCTTCTACCATAGCCTGTCATGCTTTTTGTCATGTAAAAAAACAGTCCTTTCGGAGAAAATTACTGCATATGTTTTCCTACAAAATATTATATCAATATTTTTAGCATAAAGCAAGGGTTGGCTACATAAAT
>JAQVDK010000107.1 GCA_028697835.1 Eubacteriales bacterium
TTTAGATAAATAAGTGATTGACAATTTAAAATAATTAATGTATAATATCTATTGCTTTGCAGAAAAGTTTAATAGATGTTATACTGCCGGATTGTGTAATGGTAGCACAGCAGACTCTGACTCTGTTTGTGAGGGTTCGAATCCTTCTCCGGCAGCCAGTCGGCAAGCGCCGACAAGCAAAAAACGCTCTTGGTCTGTGCCAAGGGCGTTTTTTGCCTATTTATTTACAACTCTGTCATTTCGGTCATATTCTTCCAATATCGTTTGGGCATGTGGCTCATACGGCACTTTTCGTTTCGCCGCTCATTAATCGCTATGGAATCGTAAAAGGCTTTCCACAGCCTTGCATATTCATCTGTTTTGTTTACCGCTGCCGATTTGCCGCCGTTGGCGCAATGTAATTTGTGATGAAATTCGCTTGCGCTCATTATATCACAAACTTCCGATTTGCCGCCGTTGGCGCAATGTAATTTGTGATGAAATTCGCTTGCGCTCATTATATCATCAAAATCATCCGTATATATTATTTCGGCGCTGTAGGGCTTGTAGGCAAGCGCCATTTTGTTTGTGGCATCATATATTATAAACCGCTCCTCGGGAAAACGCCTGCAAAAATGGTCTGCAATAAGGGGAATAACAATGTTTTTAGGCTCAATCCGGGCTGTTAAAATTCCGTCTGTTTCACAAAAACGCACAAAGCCTTTATACAAATGGCTCTCCTTGGTAAGGTGGACAACAGCTTTATTAAGCGCAGCCACAGTGTCGTGGGCAAGCATATAGGCAGCATCGCCTCCATAGGCATAGCCCAGGCGCATAAACTTTAAAATATACATTTCCTTTTGGCAAAGACAGGTAAGAAAGGCTTTCTTAATAAACAAATACGCATGTTCCCCCATCTTCTTCGGAATAGAGCTGATTACCCTTTCACAGCGGGATAAGTCTGTTGAAATATACTTTTTTTCAAAAATGCAGCCGTCTTTTTTTTCTTGGGATATAATGTCTATTGGCATTTCGTTTTCGGCATAGCTTTCAAACACACAGCACATCAGTCCGTCAAAGCTGCCGTCATAAACATAAACTATATCCCGCTCGGCTGGCTTTGCTCTATAAGACATTGCAAAATATCCTCCTTGTCATCTTTGTCCCAAAAGCTTATCTGCTGGTACTTGCTGCCCATGATTTTCTCCAAATCAGCCCTTATAAAATCTGATATAATCGAGTTTATAAAATTGCTTGTATTAAATATCAGCCCTTCCATCCTTTTTCCGTTGCAGGTTATAAAAAACTTAGCACGTTTTAGCACAACACCCATTTTTTTAAGATGGTCAAAATCCAGGCGCATACACCGCCTTGCGGCTATAATCCTTTTTGCTCCTACTGTGCCGATTCCCGGAACTCGAAGCAGCATTTCATAATCAGCCCTGTTTATTTCAACTGGAAAAAGCTCCATGTGGTTAATTGCCCAATTGCATTTAGGGTCCAGGTATGGGTTTAGGCTTTGGTGCTTTTCGTCTAAAATTTCGCCTGCCTTAAACCCGTAAAACCGCATAAGCCAGTCGCATTGGTAAAGCCTATGCTCGCGAAGCAGAGGAGGCTTCGTGTCCAAGGAAGGCAGGTTGGAGTTTTCGGAAACCGGAATATATGCAGAAAAGAACACCCTTTTTAGCTTATATTTTTCATAAAGACTTTCCGTAAGAGCAAGTATCTGGTAGTCGGTTTCGGGAGTTGCTCCGATTATCATTTGGGTGCTTTGCCCGGCTGGGGCAAACTTTGGCGCACCTTTATAGACGGTAAGCTCCCCTTTGCTTTCGGTTATTTTATTTTGGATATGCCCCATGGGCTTTATGATGGAGCTTTTAGATTTGTCGGGGGCAAGCAGATTTAAGCTTTGCTGGGAGGGAAGCTCAATATTAACGCTAAGCCTGTCCGAAATCAACCCAAGTCGGCTTACAAGCTCGGCATCTGTTCCCGGTACCACCTTTGCATGAATATACCCATGGAAATTATATTCGTTTCGCAAAATGCTAATGGTTTCTATTAAGCGCTCGGTGGTGTAATCGGGATTTTTAACAACGCCGGAGCTTATAAAAAGACCTTCTATATAATTCCTGCGGTAAAAGTTTATGGTCAAATCCGCAAGCTCTCTTGGCTCAAACGTCGCCCTTGGAATATCATTGGAGCGCCTGTTTACGCAATATTGGCAGTCATAAATGCATGCGTTTGAATACAAGACCTTTAAAAGGGAAATACACCTGCCATCGGACGAAAAGCTGTGGCAAATGCCGCAGGCATAGGCATTACCAATGCCGCCTTTGGGGGTTTGCTTGTTAACGCCGCTTGAAGTGCAGGCAACATCGTATTTTGCTGCACCGGACAAAATTTTTAGTTTTTCCAATACATCCAAAGCTGCCGCCTCCCCCTAATCGAACATTTGTTCTTTTTCTAATAGTATCATAATTTTCAAATTTTGTAAAGTATTTTTTATAAAAGAATTTACACTTAATCTTTACATATATTGTAAAAAATAAACAAATAACTTGATTTTCCTTTTAAAAAAAGGTATAATAAACATACTTGGAATACAATTTGCTTAGAAATGGGGGTAGAAATATGAAGAAAATTGAAAGCAAGAAGCTTGATGCGGCAATATCGGAATATGCCCAAATGGCTATACAAAGCAGTACAATTAATCCGGAGCTTTATTTGAAATATGAAGTAAAGCGAGGACTTCGTGATATTAGCGGCAAAGGTGTTTTGGCAGGTCTGACCGAAATTTCAGAGGTTAGCTCTTATATTATCGAGGAGAGCGATTTGGTTCCGTGTGAAGGTAAACTCTATTACAGGGGATATGACATAGAGGATATTGTGGCCGGATTTCTGTCGGAAAACAGATATGGCTTTGAAGAAACGTGCTATTTATTACTATTTGGAAAGCTTCCAAATGAAGAGGAATATAGAGAGTTTTGTGAAGTGCTGTCAAGTGTTAGGGCTTTACCGAATGATTTTGTCCATAGCGCGATTTTAAGCGTGCCCAGCCCGGATGTTATGAATAGTATAGCAAGAAGCGTTCTTACTCTTTATTCATACGATAAAAAAGCCGACGACACATCCGTTGAAAATGTATTGCGCCAATCTATACAATTGATTGCACAGCTTCCGCTGCTGGCGGTTTATGGGTATCAGGGCGTATCTCATTATCACAACAGGAACAGCTTGATTATTCACACTCCGGACCCAAACCTTTCTACTGCCGAAAATATTTTGCGCATGCTTAGGGTGGATATGAAGTATTCACCGCTCGAAGCGCAAATATTAGACCTTGCTTTGGTACTCCATGCGGACCATGGGGGTGGAAACAATTCCAGCTTTACAACCCATGTTGTAACATCCTCCGGAACAGATACATACTCTTCGGTGGTTGCTTCCTTAGGCTCACTTAAAGGTCCAAGGCATGGCGGTGCAAACATTAAGGTTGTTCAAATGTTTGAGGATATCAAACAAAATGTAAAAGACTGGGGCAGCGATGAAGAAGTTGAGGCGTATATTAAGAAAATTTTGAATAAGGAAGCCTTTGACCGCTCCGGCTTGGTATACGGCATAGGCCATGCGGTGTATTCCTTGTCCGACCCAAGGGCTGTCATCTTTAAGCAATACGTTGAAAAGCTGGCGAAGGAAAAAGGCTTGGAGGAAGAATATTTATTATATAAAAAAGTGGAGGAAATTGCCCCCGAAGTAATTGCAAAGACTCGAAGAATGTATAAAGGAGTCAGCGCAAATGTTGATTTTTACTCCGGCTTTGTGTATAGAATGCTAAACTTGCCTCAAGAGCTGTTTACACCTTTATTTGCAGTGGCCAGAATTGCCGGATGGAGCGCCCATAGGTTGGAAGAAATCATAAATGCAGGAAAAATCATACGCCCTGCCTACAAATCCGTTGCAAAAAGACAAGAGTATGTAAGTATGAAAGACAGATAAAATTTTCAAATCTTTTTAAATAAAAAAACCGCCAAATATGGCGGTTTCAGACTGTAGACAAATGAGGTATCGAAAATGTGATTTTTTGATACCTCATTAATTTTTCTATGAAATTCAATGTTTTTGAAAATGAGTGTAGCAAAATGGACGGTAGCAACCCATTCTTCTTT
>JAQVDK010000032.1 GCA_028697835.1 Eubacteriales bacterium
AATACTTCATATTTTCGGTAATAAGAACCAACACAACAATAAAAATATCAAGGTGGCATAAAATCCACCTTGATAAATAGATAATATTCATTTTACAGATTTGACCCCAACTATTGACAAAGAGCCTATCAAAAAAGTGGCAAGAATACCAGCTTTTAGCCGTTATTTTTGCCACTTTGTCTACAGTCTGACCACCGGCATAGACGGTGGTTTTGGTTTATTTGTAAAACTTCAAAAATTTACTTTGATAATTCTTCGGCTTTTTTTGTGCATGCTTTCATGGCACTTATAATGGAATTTCTAAAACCTGTTTCTTCAAGCTTTGCAACGGCCTGTATAGTTGTGCCGCCGGGGGAGCATACTTTGTCTTTTAAGGCTCCCGGATGCTCTTTTGATTCTAAAACCATCTTTGCACTGCCTGCAACAGCTTGCGCTGCAAGCCGATATGCCACATCCCTTGAAATTCCGTCGGCGACAGCGGCGTCTGCCATGGCCTCAATCATCATATATACATAAGCCGGACTGCTGCCGCTTACTGCCACAACCGCGTTCATATATTTTTCATCCATAACCTCTACAATGCCGATACTTCTAAAAATCTCGCAAACAATTTCCAGCTCTTGAGCTGAAACGGGGTCTTTGACAGAAACCACCGTCGCTCCTTCGCCGATTAGAGCAGGTGTGTTTGGCATAACTCTTGCAACTTTGGCTTCACCGTCGAAAAAGCTTTTTATATAGTCAATTTCGATGCCTGCCGCTATAGAGATATAAAGTGGGGAAGTGATATGCCTTAGGTCTTTTAAAACAAATGTAAATGCATTTGGCTTTACAGCAAGCACCACTATGTGGCTGTTTTCGCAAAGCTGGGAGGCTTTTTGATAAACCTTGCATCCCATTTTTTCGAACTCCAAGGTCTTTTCTGCGGACAAATCACAAACGGAAATATCAGAAGCACAAACTGCATTTGAGGCAACAAGTCCCTTGATAATTGCACCGCCCATGTTGCCCACTCCGATAAATCCAATTTTTTTATCCCTTAGCATTGCATCACCGCCTAAACTCTTATTTCGACAGACGTGTCAATTTCACTATCGTCAATATTTATGGTTTCTAAAAATTCTTCAACCTGCTCTGTGGAGCGGCCTATAAAATTTTCAGGCCGCAAAATTTTCAAAATTTCCTCTTTGGTTATATTGAATATCGGGTCTGCGGCAATCCTGTCTATCAAGTCGTTTGGCTTGCCTTCTTCCTTTACAACTTTTGCCGCCGCCATGGAGTGGATTCTTATCCGCTCGTGCAGCTCCTGCCTGTCGCCGCCACGCTTTACACAATCCATCATTATATTTTCGGTTGCCATAAACGGAAGCTCTTCCATAATGTGCTTGTTTATTACCTTGGGATATACCACAAGCCCTCCTGCAACATTAATATATAAATTTAAAACAGCATCAACAGCCAAAAAGGCTTCGGGAATACTAATTCTCTTGTTGGCGGAATCGTCCAAAGTACGCTCGAACCATTGGGTTGACGAAGTTATGGCGGGATTTAAGCTGTTTACGATAACATACCTTGCCAACGCACCCATTCTTTCGGTGCGCATGGGGTTTCGCTTGTATGCCATGGCGGAGGAGCCTATTTGTCTTTTTTCAAAAGGCTCTTCAATTTCTTTTAAATGCTGCAAAAGCCTTATATCATTGCTAAATTTATATGCCGATTGGGCTATGCCGCTTAGAATGTTTAGCATTTGACTGTCGAGCTTCCTCGGATATGTTTGTCCGGATACTGCAAAGGTGTGCTTGTAGCCCATTTTTTCGCATATAATTTGCTCTGCCTTTTTAACTTTTTCGTGGTCGCCGTCAAAAAGCTCTAAAAAACTTGCCTGCGTTCCCGTGGTGCCTTTAGAGCCTAAAAGCTTGGCTTTGCCAAGCTGGTGGTCTATATCCTCCAAATCCATAAGCAAATCCTGAATCCACAAAGTGGCACGCTTGCCCACAGTGGTAAGCTGTGCAGGCTGAAAATGCGTAAAAGCAAGGGTAGGAAGGGCTTTATATTTATTTGCAAAGTCTTTAAGAAGCCCGGCAGCCGTTAGAACCTTTTTTCTTATCAGCCTTAAGCCCTCGTGCATCAGAATAATATCCGTATTGTCCCCAACATAGCAAGAAGTAGCGCCAAGATGGATTATTCCTTTTGCCTTGGGGCATTGTACGCCGTAAGCATGCACATGCGCCATAACGTCATGGCGCAGCTCTTTCTCAAATTGTTGCGCCACGTCATAGTTTATGTTATCTGCATTGGCTTTAAGCTCGTCAATTTGCTCATCAGTAATGGGAATGCCCAGCTCCTTTTCGGCCTGGGCAAGGGCAATCCACAGCTTTCGCCAAGTACGAAATTTCCTGTCGGGCGAAAAAATTTCTTTCATTTCGTCGCTTGCATATCTTGTATTTAAAGGGCTTTCGTAAATATTGCTCATTTTTTAGTACCTTTCTATCTTTTGTATTAGGCTAAAAATGCTTCTATTCTATCCAAGCCTTTTTTAATATTTTCCATGCTGGTAGCATAGGACCAGCGGACATACCCTTCGGCGCCAAAGCCGCTCCCGGGAACTAATGCGACCTTGCATTTTTCCAAGGCAAGCTCGCAAAACTCATCGGAAGTGCTTACAATCTTGCCGCCAATCTCCTTGCCCAAAATGTCTTTTATGTTCATCATTACATAAAACGCACCGTTTGGTTTAAGGCATGATAGATTTGGTATGCTGTTAATCCTGTCAACCATGTAGTTTCTGCGCTCTATAAAAGCTTTTTTCATAACTTCGATAGAGTCTTTGGTCCCTTGCAGCGCAGCAACAGCCGCTGCCTGTGAAATTGAGCAAGGGTTTGAAGTGGCATGGCTTTGCACATTTGCCATGATTTTTGCAATTTGCGGGGAGCTGGCAGTGTAACCGATTCTCCAACCGGTCATAGAGTATGATTTGGACACGCCGTTTACTATAATAGTACGTGCTTTTATATCCTCGCCAAGCTGTGCAATGCTTGTATGCTCTCCTTCGTAGATAAGCTCCTCGTAAATTTCGTCGGAAACTACAAAAATGTTATTTTCAACTGCAATTTTGGCTATTTCCTTAAGCTCATCTTTTGTATAAACCATGCCAGTTGGGTTGCTGGGGCTGTTTAGTATTAGCGCTTTTGTTTTAGGTGTAATGGCGTCTTTTAATTGCTGTGGTGTAAATTTAAAGCTATTCTCCTCGGTGGTTTCAATGAACACCGGAACACCATCGGCAATTTTGACCATCTCAGGATAGCTTACCCAAAATGGGGCAGGAATTATAACCTCATCACCTGCGTTTAAAATAGCTTGAAAAACGTTTACCAAAGAGTGCTTGGCACCGTTTGAAACAACAATATCCGATGGGCTGTATGAAAGATTGTTATCTTTTAAAAACTTTTCACAAATTGCCTTTTTTAGGGCAACTGTTCCAGCCGCAGGCGTATATTTTGTAAAGCCGTCTTGAATGGCTTTAATTGCTGCTTGTTTGATATGGCTTGGTGTGTCAAAATCAGGCTCGCCCGCTCCAAAACCTACAACATCAATGCCGTTTGCAATCATATCTTTGAATTTTGCATCTATTGACAAAGTTGGGGAGGGGCTGATTGACATAAATTTTTCAGAAAGTTTCATTGTAACTTACCTCCAAAGATTATATTATAATAATATATAATATACTAAATCTGCAAAAAACGCAATAATTATTTTTGATTTTTCAAAATTGTTCTTGTGGCTCTATGGAGGTTGGCGTATAGAATCTTGTGGATTTGAAGCTCTGTATAGTTTAGTTTATAAAGCTCCGATATAACTTTATCCATATCTTCCACACTCTCGATTTCCTTGGGCAGATTGTCCACACCGTCAAAATCAGCTCCAAAGCCCACAATATCTTCGCCCCCCAAGGACAAAATATACTCGATATGCTTTATGATGTCCTTTACAGAGGATTGGCTGTTGCTTAAAAAATCGTTGCAAAAATTAATGCCTATAAAGCCGCCCATGTTGACCATTGTAGAAATCTGCTGATTCGTAAGGTTTCTCCAGTGGTTGCAAATGGCCCTTGCATTGGAATGTGAGGCGATAAAAGGCATGTCGCAAACCTCTACAACGTCCCAAAAACCACGCTCCGAAAGATGAGAAACATCCACTATCATGCCAAGGCGGTTCATTTCCTTTACAACCTCAATGCCAAAGGAGGAAAGGCCAAAGGCCCGCTCTCCTTGAGCCGCCCCGTCGCCAATTTCGCTGCGTCCGTTCCAGGTAAGAGTCATTGCACGAACGCCAAGTTTATAAAGCATACGCAAAACAGACAGCCTTCCGCCTAAAACCGCCCCGTCTTCAATGGAAAGAAGGGCTCCGCCCTTGTCAACATCCTCAAAGGTTTTTATAACGGGAATTTGGTTTTTTTCCATTTCTGCATAAAATTTATCAATAACCTCAATGCAGCGTGGGAGTGCAAGGTAGGGTATATATTTTGGATCTGTCCAAATTGCATAGTACTGTATTAAATTTTTGTTTTTTTGCAAACGCTTTATATCCACATGACCGTCGTTTTCAAAAAGGCTTTGGTTTAAATCAAAAATTCTTGTTATCGTGTCGCAATGAGCATCGCTAAACATAAAAAAAGCACCTCACATAAACGCATTTTCAATATGGTTAATTTTTTTAAGCTTGAATTTATCGCCCTTCATAGAGCCATACACCTCCATTACATCAAAACGGCAGCTTAAGTTTCCGTTTTGCATAATGTAGTAATTTGCGGCGTTTATAATCCTTTTGATTTTGTTTTGGGTTACAGCTTCGCCGGGAGTGCCGAAACTGTCGGAATGCCTTGTTTTTACCTCTACAAAAACGGTAAACTCGCCCTTTCGGGCGATAATGTCTATTTCCCCGCCCCTTATGCGAAAATTTCTGCAAAGGATTTCATATCCCTTTTTGGCAAGATATTTTTCAGCGGCATTTTCCCCTTGGGTGCCAAAAATTTTGTTATACTTTTCCATAACTTCAGCTCAACTTTAAATTAAAGCTTTTTCTGTGCACCGGACTTGGTCCGAACTTCTTTAAAAGCTCATAATGAAGCTTTGTAGGATAGCCTTTATGCTTGCTAAATTGATACTGGGGATATTTTTCGTTTAAGTCTATCATATACCTGTCACGAGTGACCTTTGCCAAAACAGATGCCGCTGCGATTGAAATACTTTTACTGTCTCCCTTTGTAACGCACTGATGGGGTGTTTCCATGCCTTTTATGGCATTTCCGTCTATAAGGACAAAATCAGGCCTTACCACAAGACCGGCTACTGCATCGCACATTCCTTTGAAGGTGGCATTTAAGATATTCATTTCATCTATAATATTGTTATGTATAAGCACAATATTGTATGCTATGGCATTTTTGCAAATTTCGTCATACAGCCTGTTTTTCTTTTTCTCCGTAAGTTTTTTGGAGTCGTCAATGTCTTCCAGATAAAAACCGTAAGGAAGAATAACCGCCGCAACGCAAACAGGGCCTGCAAGAGGCCCGCGTCCGGCTTCGTCAACACCCACTACTGTGCTGTAGCCTTGCTCTATTTTTTCCTTCTCGATTTTCCAAAGCTCTTGAACACGCTCAAGGTCTGTCATTGTCTTTACAATTTCCTTTCGTAATATCTTCAGGAAACTCCAAGGTAATGTTTCCCAGCCTTTGTGACCTGAAATCTTCCAAAAAAATTCTTGCGGCACGCTCTAAATCCACCTCGCCGCCGCTTACAAGGCAACCTCGCTTTTTGCCTATTTCCTCTAATATTTCATAGCCTAAAAGGTTTTCGACTGTTTTTAACTTATACCTTTCCATAAGGTTTTGAGGAAAGTTATCCTTAAAAAATTCACATAGGGAGTAGGAGGCTTGGACAACATCATAAACCTCGTCTCGAATAGCGCCGGTAAAGGCAAGCCTAAGCCCGGTTATTTCATCTTCAAATCGTGGCCACAGTATCCCCGGGGTGTCTAAAAGCTCATATCCGCCGGGAATCCTAATCCACTGCTTTGCCCGTGTGATTCCGGGGGTATCACCTGTTTTTGTTCCTGCCCTGCCGGAAAGCTTGTTTATAAAAGACGATTTGCCAACATTGGGTATGCCCGCAATCATCATCTTTGCAGGGCGCTTTTTCATTCCCTTTTGCAAATCACGCTGCAGCTTGTCTTTTAAAACTACGTTAACGGACTGCTTCAGTGCACCAAAGCCCTTGCCCGTAATGCTGTCTATAGCAATAGCCACATCACCAAGGCTTTTGTAATAATCTATCCATTTTAAGGTTGCATCTTTGTTTGCCATGTCCGATTTGTTAAGTGCAATAATTTTTGGTTTATTGCCGCAAATCTCGTCTAAATCGGGATTGCGTGAGGAATAGGGAATTCTTGCGTCTACAAGCTCGATAACAACATCTACCAGTTTCAAATTCTCCAAAATCATACGGCGGGTTTTTGCCATATGACCCGGGTACCAGTTAATATTCATAGCCATCAGTACAAAGACCCTATTTTGGACAAAGGCCATATTCTAAACAGAGCCTTGCCCATGACCGACTCATTTTTAATCAGACCGCTGTTGTTATCCTTGCTTCCCACGTTAATGTTTCGGCTGTCATGGCTGTTTGCGCGGTTATCCCCCATGGCAAAAAAGTACCCTTCCGGAACGGTAACAGGAAACTTAACATCGCCGGCACGGGTGGTAGGTCCTTTAATATAAGGCTCGTCAAGCACCTTTCCGTCAACCGTTACAACGCCTGTGTTAAAATCAATGTCCAAAACCTGTCCGGGTGTTGCTATAACACGTTTTATATATGGCTTATTTGGGGTGCTCTCCGGTATAAATACCACAATGTCGCCGTTTTTTGGGGTATATCTGAAACGGTTTACAAAAAGGCGGTCCCCTGTGTGAAGAGTGTTTTCCATGGAAGGTCCATCAACCAAAACGAGAGTGAAGAAAAAAGTTCTGATGATAAAGGCGATTACAACAGCAATTATAATTGCCTCCGCCCATTCAAAAACCTCTTTTTTCCAGTTAAACTTAGCCGGAGCGTTTTCCGCAATGGTTTCCAAGATTTCATTTTGATTTAATTGCTCGTTATCCATTTCATCAGCCTCCAATTTAGTAAAAATGCGCTGCTTTTTAAGGTTTGAATAAATATTTTTCCCATATTTTTAGGTTTTAAATTATCATAAGTGAAAAAAGACGTAACTTACGACTCACGCTGCTTTAGCGGCGTATGTCGGCAGTCACGCCTTTTTGTTTTTTATTAAATTAGAGTCTTTCCTTAACCTTAGCGGCTTTGCCGACTCTGTCACGAAGGTAGAACAGCTTTGCCCTTCTAACCTTACCTTTTCTTGAAACCTCAATTCTGTCGATGTTGGGTGAATTTACGGGGAAGGTTCTTTCAACACCTACACCGTAGGACAATCTGCGGACGGTAAAGGTTTCGTTAATTCCGCCGTGTTTCTTTTGGATGATTGTACCCTCAAACATCTGGATTCTTTCTCTTGTGCCTTCCTTGACCTTAACATAAACCTTAACCGTATCGCCTACGTTAAGCTGGGGAAGGTCATCTCTGAGTTGCTCTTGACCGATTGATTTGACTATGTCCATTAAAAGTTCTTCCTTTCATTTAGGAGACCATGCATCTGATACGGATGCAGCGGATCACCGTTTTTTAAACATACTTATTTTAACACATAATTTTGCAATATGCAAGGGTTTTTTAAAATTTATGAATATTTAGGAAATAACCCTGACTTTTAGCACCGTATCCAAGGACTTTATGTTCTCTAAGGTTTCATTGTCCGGAACAGTAGCTGCGTCTAATATGGTATAGGCATAATTGCCCCTGCTTTTGTTCAGCATGTTTTCAATGTTTATATCGTGGGCTGAAAACATTTCGCTAAATTGTTTCAGCATATTTGGAACGTTTCTGTGTGTAATGCACAGCCTTATGGGCGCCTCGCGCTCAAGAGAGCAGTTTGGAAAGTTTACGGAGTTTATAATATTTCCGTTTTCCAAGTATTCCCTAAGCTCCTGCACAGCCATAACAGCGCAGTTTTCCTCACTTTCGGGAGTAGATGCGCCAAGGTGGGGAATTGTGATTATGCCTTTTTTATTTAAAAGCTTTTCGTTTGGAAAATCCGTTACATAACAAGCGACTTTTCCGGATTCAGCAGCGCTGATTATAACATCGTCATCAACAAGCTCGCCTCTGGAGAAGTTTAAAAGCTTTACCCCGTCCTTCATAGAGGATACAACTTCGCTGTTTATTCTGCCTTTGGTTTCGCTGTTTAGGGGAACGTGAAGGGTTATATAATCGGAGTTTTCATATATTTCCTTTTCACTGGCAGCCCTTTTTACAGCCCTTGAAAGCCCCCAAGCGGCGTCAACGGAAATATAAGGGTCATAACCGATAACCTCCATACCCAGTGAAACGGCGGCATTGGCAACCATAACGCCGATTGCCCCAAGGCCTATAACTCCAAGGGTTTTGTTTAAAATTTCAGGCCCCGCAAAGGAGGACTTTCCTTTTTCAACCTGCTTTGCAACATCATCTCCGGAAAGGTTTTGCGTCCAGACTATACCGTCAACAATTTTTCGTGACGACAAAAGCAAAGCTGCAATAACAAGCTCTTTAACAGCGTTTGCATTTGCACCGGGAGTGTTGAAAACAACAATTCCCTTTTCGCTGCATTTTTCAATCGGAATATTGTTTACGCCTGCACCTGCTCGGGCAACAGCCAGCAAGTTTTCGGGAAGCTCCATGTCATGCATGGAAAAGCTTCTAAGTAAAATGGCATCGGGATTTTCTATACTATCCCCATAGTTGTATTTTTCTTTTGGAAGATGGTCCAATCCTCGTTTGGCGATTTTATTTAGGGTTAATATATTATACAAATTAATTCATCCTCTCAAATTCTTTCATAAATTCAACCAAAGCAGCAACGCCTTCCTTGGGCATCGCATTGTAAATGCTTGCGCGCATTCCGCCGACGCTTCTGTGCCCTTTTAGGTTTTCAAAGCCGTTTTCCTTGGCTTCTTTTATAAACTTGGCGTCAAGTTCCTCGTTGCCTGTCACAAAAGGAATATTCATAATCGAGCGGTCTTTTTTGGCAACCGTTCCTTTGAACATGCTGCTGCTGTCTAAAAAGTCGTATAAAATATTTGCTTTTTCTTCGTTGATTTTTTCTATGGCAGATACTCCGCCAAGGTCTTTAAGCCACTGCAAAACAAGACCAAGCATGTAAATTGAGTAAGTGGGCGGAGTGTTAAACATGGAAGCGTTATCGGAATGTGTTTTGTAGTTTAGCATGGTTGGTGTGATATCCAAAGCGTTTCCGATTAAATCTTCACGAATAATAACAACTGTAACGCCTGCAGGACCCATGTTCTTTTGCGCTCCTGCATAAATTATTCCGAATTTTGAAACATCAATAACCCTTGACAAAATATCCGAGGACATATCCGCCAAAAGAGGAACATTTCCGGTATCGGGAAAATCCACAAATCTTGTTCCGTAAATTGTGTTGTTTGAAGTTACATGGAAGTACGAAGCGTCCGGGTCGAATTTTGACTTGTCAAGCTCGGGTATATAGCTAAATGTTGCATCCTCGCTTGAGGCAACATTGTTTACCTTTCCGTATCTGGCGGCTTCTTTTGAAGCTTTTTTAGCCCAAGAGCCGGTAATAACATAATCCGCCTTGCCTGTTTTGCCTATCAAATTAAGCGGAACCATAGCAAATTGGGAGGAAGCCCCACCTTGAAGGAAAAGCACCTTATAGTTATCAGGGATATTCATAAGTTCACGAAGAAGCGCCTCGGCCCCGTAAATGATAGATTCATATGCCTTTGAACGATGACTCATTTCCATTACACTCATACCGCTTGTTCCATAACAAAGCATTTCCTCAGCAGCTTTTTTCAGAGCTGGCTCCGGCAAAACCGACGGACCGGCCGAGAAATTATATATTCTTTTCATTGTTTGACCTCCCTGTAAAATTTAACAATTAAACAAATTAATGTTTGTTAATTATTATACAATTGTTTTTAAAAAAAGTCAATGATTTCTATTTGCGGTTTTAATTTTTTATGTAGTTGAATTTACATTAAATATAAGATATAATTTTTATAGTTGTGAAAGGAAGGGAAGATATGCGGTTTATTCATTTGGCGGATTTACATTTAGGCAAGGTTGTCCATGGATTTTCCATGCTTTTAGACCAGGAGTATATACTAAACCAAATTTTAGATATAGCAAAAAGCAGAAGCTGCGAATGTGTGCTGATATCCGGTGATGTTTTCGACCGGACAATCGCACCGGTGGAGGCCTTGCGCCTTTTTGACGAGTTTTTGGTTAGCTTGGCAGGGGAAAATCTAAAGGTCTTTATTATTGGCGGAAATCACGATTCAATTGACCGACTTGCCTTTGCTTCAAGGCTTATTGGCGAAAGCGGGGTGTATATTTCCCCTGTATATGGCGGCACCGTTGTGCCATACACATTATCCGATGAATATGGCGAAATTGATATTTACCTGCTTCCTTTTATAAAGCCGGCTCATGTTAGAAGGCATTTTCCAGACGAAAAAATAGAGTCGTGGACAGACGCCTTGGACGTTGTAATTAAAAACATGTCCATAAACCCCAAAAAGCGAAATATACTGCTTTGCCATCAGTTTATTACAGGAGGGATTCGCTCAGAGTCGGAGGAAGTAAACGTAGGAGGTGCAGACAATGTGGATGTAGGCGTGTTTGAGCCTTTTGACTATGTAGCATTAGGACACCTTCATGGCCCGCAAAGTGTTGGCAGGGAAACGGTACGTTATTGCGGCTCGCCTTTAAAATATTCTTTTTCCGAGGTAAACCACGAAAAATGCGTAACCATTGTTGACCTTGGCAAAAAGGGGGATATATCCATTGAAAAAACTCCCCTAACGCCGCTTAGGGACATGCGTGAGATTAAAGGCAAATATCTTGAAGTGACGTCAAAGGAGTTTTATAAAGATTTAAATTTGGATGATTACTACCGGATTACACTTACTGATGAGGAGGACCAGCCGGATGCGCTGGCGAAGCTTCGCATAATTTATCCGGGGCTTATGCGCCTTGAATATGACAACCGCCGCACAAGAGCTGTGTCGGACTTTTCGGAAAGCGTAGATGTTAGCAGCTTTACTCCTTTGCAGCTTTTTGAAAAGCTTTATAAAGAGCAAAACGGCAGCAATTTAACGCAAACACAGCGCAGCTACCTTACAAAAATTATAGATGAGGTATGGGAGGAAACAGATTGAGACCTTTAAAGCTTACGATTTCGGCTTTTGGTCCTTACGCCGGCAAAACTGTTATAGAACTTGAAAAATTGGGCGAAAAAGGGCTTTATTTAATTACGGGCGATACGGGCTCCGGCAAAACAACCATTTTTGATGCGGTTACATTTGCGCTCTATGGCGAGCCCAGCGGAAAAGTTCGAGAAACTTCAATGCTTCGAAGCAAATATGCTGCCCCTTATGATGAAACCTATGTGGAGATGGTTTTTAAGCATGGCGAAAAAACATACGCCATATGGCGAAACCCTGAATATATGCGCCCAAAAAAGAAGGGGGAGGGCTACATCCGCCAGACGCCCGACGCAGTGCTTACAAATCCTGATGGCAGCATAATTTCAGGCTACAGGCAGGTAAACGAAGCAGTAGTGAATCTTTTGGGAGTTGACAGGAGACAGTTTACACAAATTGCAATGATTGCCCAAGGGGATTTTTTAAAGCTTCTGATTGCCTCCACTGAAGAGAGAAAAGCAATCTTTCGGCAGATATTTTGCACAGCACCCTACCAGGCTTTGCAGGAGCGGCTAAAGTCAGACTCACAATACCTTAAAAACAAATACGAGGATTTGGAAAAAAGCATTAAGCAATATATAAATGGCGTAAAATGCCACAGCGATAGTTTTCAAGAAGAGCTTGAAAAAGCAAAAGAGGGCAAAATACCCCTTTTTGATACTCTTTCCCTGATTAATATGATTATAGAAGAAGATGAAAAATTACTAAATGATGTATCTTTGGAGCGGGAGATAGTAGCAAAAGAGGTAGAGGAAAATATAAAGACTTTAAAAGCATTTGAGCAGCAGCAAATGATAAAAAAGGAGCTTTTATCTTCTGAAAAAGCTCTTGAAGAAGCAAAGGAAAAGCTTTTGCAATTGGAGGAAAATTCTCTTGAGCAGGAAGCGCAAAGACCTGCCCTTGACAAAATAACAGGCGAGATTGCAACGATTTATGATAAGCTGCCCCGATACGACCTTTTAGACGAGCTTTTGGGCGCTATTAAAAAGATGGACAAGAGTATCTGCGATAAGGTAGACAGTCTTGCAAATTTAGAAGGCAAATACATACAAAGCCTAAATAAGTTATCTGCAAACAAGGCGCAGCTTCTGACATTAACCGATACAGAAGCGAACATCGCCACTTTAAAAGCAGAGGAAAACTCTTGCAGGGAGCGTTTGGAGCGCATTTTGGCGTTGCAAAACCTTTGGAAGGAATATAAAGACAAGCTTGAAATGCTTGAAGCCTCCCGGCAAAGCTATATTCGGGCACGTGAAAGGGCAGAGGATGCAGCTTTGGAGTTCGAGCGGAAAAACAAAGCCTTTCTTGATGCCCAGGCGGGAATTTTAGCGTGTGATTTACAGCCCGGAAAGCCTTGCCCCGTATGCGGCTCAAAAAGCCATCCCCAGCCTGCCGAGATGCCAAAGTCTGCCCCCGAAGAAAAAGAGGTGGAGATGGCAAAAAGAAAGGCACAGGATGCTCAAAAGTCCGCGGCACTGGCAAGCGAAGCCGCCGCTAAATTAAATGGCGAAATACAAAGCCGCAAGCAAGAAATCATAAACGCCTTACAACCTCTTGCTATTGATTATAATCCGGACAAGCTGGAAGACGGCCTTATTGCCGAGCAGGAAAAGCTTGAAAACAGGCTTGAAAACTTGACGTCCTCAATCGAAGCCGAGCATAGGCGCAAGGAAAAGAAAAACCTACTTGAAAAAGACATTTCTTTGATGGAGCAAGCCGTTATATCCCTTCAGCAGGAAATCGAAAAGGAAAAAACCGATGTAGCCACCCTTAAGGCCGAGCTTAAAGCACAAAAGGAGCAAAAGCAGCGCCTAAAATCGGAGTTAGCTTTTGAAAGCAAGGATTGTGCGCTGGAATATCTAAAAAAATTGGAGCAGGAGAAGGCAAATATCAGCCGGGTTATTAATTTGGCAAAAGAGGCTTTGGACGAGCAAAACAGGCTTTGCAGGGAGTTTGAAGGAAAAATAAATACATTGTTGGGCCAGTTTGACGCTGATTTTAAAGTTGACGAAAAAGAGCTTTTAGCACAAAAAGGCTTTTTGTCGGAGAAGATGAAGCAGGCGGATGATAAAACACTTGCTATAAGCGTGAGGTTAAATTCCAACAAGGAGGCGTTTTCAAGCATACAAAACCTGCAGGAGCAAGCGGCGCAAATCCAGGAGCATTGGGCATGGGTTAAGGCTTTGTCGGATACGGCAAACGGAGCCCTTGCGGGAAAAGATAAAATTATGCTTGAAACATATGTGCAAACATTTTACTTTGACAGGATTATAAGGCGTGCCAATTTAAGGTTTCTTGCCATGTCGGGCGGGCAATATGAGCTTGTCCGCAACGCTGGCGCCAGCGACAAAAAAAGCCAAAGCGGGCTGGATTTGAATGTTATTGACCACTATAACGCAACGGAGCGCAGCGTTAAGACCTTGTCCGGAGGGGAATCTTTCATGGCTTCTTTGTCCCTTGCACTTGGATTGTCCGACGAAATTCAATCCTCCTCGGCAGGCATACGCCTTGACGGCATGTTTGTAGATGAAGGTTTTGGCTCATTGGACGAAGGAGCTTTAAATCAAGCGGTAAGGGTGCTTGGCAGCATTGCCCAAAGCAACCTGCTTATAGGAATCATTTCCCATGTTCCCGAGCTAAAGGAAAGAATTGAAAAGCAGATTGTTGTAACTAAAGATAAAAGCGGGGGAAGCAAGGCTGAAATCTTAGTATAATATTTCGAAAGGAGCCTGACATGACACTGCAACAGCTTATATACCTAACCAAAATTGTAGAGTGCGGCTCGATAAACGAAGCTGCAAAACAGCTTTTTGTCACACAGCCAAGTCTGTCAAAAGCCATCAAAGACCTTGAAGGCGAGATGGGGATAGAAATATTTAACCGTTCGTCCCGTGGGATAAGCTTATCCACGGACGGCGTGGAGTTTCTCTCCTATGCAAGGCAAATTTTAGAACAAGCCGACCTTTTAACCCAAAGGTATAAAAACAAAAAGAAATCAAGGCAAATCTGCTCGGTATCCACACAGCATTATGCTTTTGCGGTTAATGCTTTTGTAAGCCTTATAAAAAGCGAGGATGCCGAAGAATATGAATTTACCTTGCGGGAGACTCGTACCTATGACATTATTGAAGATGTCAGCAACCTTCGAAGCGAAGTCGGAATAATATATCTAAATGAATTCAACAATAAGGTAATCGGAAAAATTTTAAGAGAAAAACATCTTGAATTTTATCCGTTGTTTGAAGCCACACCCCATATTTTCGTAAGCTCGAAAAACCCTTTGGCAAAAAAAGAAATGGTAGAGCTTTCCGATTTGGAGGATTATCCCTGCCTTTCCTTTGAGCAGGGCACATACAATTCCTTTTATTTTTCAGAAGAAATACTAAGCACCGTGTATCGAAAAAAGAACATTTATGTAAGCGACAGGGCTACGCTTTTTAATCTTCTTATAGGGCTTAACGGTTATACAATTTCGACGGGCATTTTAAGCAAGGATTTAAACGGAGAGAACATTGTTTCAATTCCGCTTAATGTGGACGATAAAATGACTATTGGCTATATTGCAAATAAAAAAACCGGTTTAAGTTCGGCAGCCAAGATGTATATAAGAAAACTTAAAGAGTTTATTGCCGGATACGGCTTTGAAATTATAGAGCAGAAGGTGTGAAAAAAACTGCCTAAGGCTTTTGTGCCTTAGGCAGTTTTACTTTTTATGCTTTTTTTGTTTTTGGCCTTTCTTTGAATTTCATCCATGAAACCCATAGCGGACCGGACAGGCATATGGTTGAAAAACAACCTGATATAATACCAAACATCATTGGAAATGCAAAGGTTTGGATTGATTCTATGTCATAAATCAGTGAAAACACATACGCAATTGCGATTGAAACAAATGTTGCCAGATTTGTATTGATTGAACGTGTAAGTGATTGATTTATGCTTTTGTCAACAAGGTCTTCGATTTCCATTTTAGTTCCGTACAACCTTTTGTTTTCCCTGATACGGTCGTAAATAACGATTGTGTCATTAATGGAAAAACCTAAAATTGTAAGCGCCGCCGCAATAAACGAATCGTTTAAAGGGATTCTAAATATTATAAACGTAAAGAACACAACAGCCACGTCTAACATAAGTGCAATAAGTCCCATAAAACCGGCGGAAAGTCCGGAAATCTTCCTAAAGCTGTACCAAATATAGAGCATAATCAAAACAGCAGCAATTAGGATTGCTTTTAAGCTGTCTCTTAGGAATGCTTTTCCTATAAACGGCTTTACAATCGAGGTGCCTGCGGAAACAAAGTTTGCTTCAGGATATTTTTCCTTTAATGCGCTGTCAAGGCTTATTTGAACATCCTCGGTCAGGCCTTCTGTGTCTGTATCCGCAAGGTTTAAAACAAGGGTTTTAATATCTTCATCGCCGCTTACATTGCTGACGGTCTCTTGCACGTCAACCTTGCGGTCTAAAGTTTGTTCAACAAGGTTTTCAACCTCTGTAAGGTCAAGTTCGCCTTCAAAGGCGTATTTGATGATTGCGCCGCCTTTAAATTGGATATCCAATTCCACACCGTTTACAAACATCATTATGGTGCCAAAAAGCAAAAATGCAATGGTAAATCCATAAAACTTCCATCTGTTTTTATAAAATTTAATCATTTTTCACCCTCCTTGCACCGTATAGCCATGGTTTTTTCAAGCTGTCAAACTGGCTTAGCGACCTTATCATAAGTCTTGAGGCAGTAACGCCTGCCAAGAAGTTCAAAAGAACGCCCGTAAGCAGTGAATAACCAAAGGAAATCATTGTTCCGGAGCCATATCTCCAAAGTATAATCGCAACAATAGCCACGGTTATGTTACCGTCAAAAACTGATGAGAAAGCCTTGTGGAAGCCTGCTTCAATTGCCGCTCCAACGCTTTTGCCTTCCCTGATTTCTTCTTTAATGCGCTCAGAGCTGATTATATTTGCGTCAACACCCATACCAATGGACAAAATGACCGCCGCTATACCGGGAAGGGTTAAAGTAAATTGCGGCCATGATAGAGCCAAAAGCTGACCTATAACCTGCAAGGAAAGCGCAAAAACTGCAACAAACCCCGGAAGTCTGTAATAAAAAAGCATAAACAAGCATACAAGTAAAAATGCTATAATTCCGGCCTTCATCATAACATCAAGGGCGGATTTACCCATTGTGGGGCTGATTGCGCTGTTGTTTTCCGATTTCAAAGAGAACGGAAGCGCACCGGAGCTGATTTGATTTGCAAGCTTTGTTGCTTCTTCAACGGTGAAGTTTCCTGTGATTGATGCCTTGCCACCTGAAATTGCCTCTCTGACATTAGGGGCGGAAATGGCGGTTTCGTCCATATAAATTGCCATTTGCTTGCCAACAAGCATGGAGGTTGCTTCCTCAAACTGCTTGGCGCCTTCTTCGTCAAACTCAAGGCTTATATAATAAGATTTTGTGTTTGGGTCATATTCAGCAGCACTTTTTACAACCCTGTCACCCTGAAGCAGGACATTGCCGTCCGGATCTCTGAATGTAAGCATTGCGGTTTCGCCGATTTCCGCAATAGCTTTTTGCGGGTCAAAATCTACTTCTGTTGAAGCCCAGGGGAAACGCACGATTATCATGGCGTTATTAACATCTACTGTAACGTCTCTGTCTGTAATGTTATTAAGATCAAGACGGGTTTCGATAACCGCTCTCGCAGCCTCAAGCTGCTCCTCGGTGGGTTTTATAGACGGGTCGGAAGGCTCGTAAATCGCTTCGATTCCTCCTCGAATGTCTATGCCGTAACGCATTTCGTTTGCACCTTGAATTTTGAAATCATTTTTTCCAAGGGAAAACTCAAGTCCAAATGCAGCAACATAAGCCAATGCAGCTATTACAATAACTACGATGAAAAATGTATGTTTCTTAACTCGCAAGTAAATTCCTCCTTATATTTGTATAATAATTTAAGGCAGATTTAAGCCAAATTATTTTTTCCCGTCACCTTTTTTCGTATTTAGGGTAATTTCCAAAGAATCAAAGACTTTTGCGCCCAATTTTTCATCACAAAAAGCAAAGTATCCAATTCTTGGTTTGTCAACAATACAGCCTATATTAATTGAAAAAAGAATAAGACATGCTTTAAAATTACTTTGAATATCAAAGGTGTTGCTTGGCATACAAATAAACTGCCCCATGGAAATTCCGCCTAAAAAAGGCGTAGCAGGTTTTTGCGGGGCATTGGAAAATAAAGCGTATATTGGGGTATAATAAGTAAACAGTGTTGAAAAAAGAATAAGCAACACTGCAAGAAGCGATATAAATTTTTTAGCCTTTTGCTCTATTGCCATCATTCAAACAATTCCCATCTTATGCACATTATACAAATTATAAAAAGTATATAATAAAATAAAAAATATGTCAAGCACTTTTAAATAGGCTGTTTGTGTCAAGTTATTGTAGGATATTTTTAAAAACAACCGAAAAGTGGATTTAAACGAATAGTTTCAAGATTTTTTGCGTACCTGTAATTTTACCTGAAATGGGGAGCCTGCCAATTGCATCAGG
>JAQVDK010000108.1 GCA_028697835.1 Eubacteriales bacterium
TTCATTTGGTGGAGGCGGGGGGAATCGAACCCCCGTCCGAAAGCACGCCACAAGACTTTCTACGGATGTAGTTTGTGTTCGACATTCCCTCAAAGCAGAGTACACAAACAAACTCTACTTATTGGTAGCTTCATTTTTCATGGGCGGGGCAAAGCTTAGCCGCCTCACGTTCACCACTTATTTGACATTCCTTGCCGGTCCGTGGTCCTACCGGCAGGAACGGCTACCTGTTAATTAGGCAGCGTATGCTAAATTATCGTTAGCGTTTATTTTAAAAATTTAGGCTGTTTAAAGCGGAGCCCAACGCTACCCGCTTATCTTGCTTAAATGCCCCCGTCGAAACCATTGCGCCCCCATATTACCGATTCCTTTCTTTCAAGGAACGGTCAATAGCACGCTTTGCATCTTGGGCTGCTGCTGCTTCACGCTTATCATAAAGCTTTTTACCTTTGGCAAGGGCTATTTCCACCTTTGCCTTTGAGCCTTTGAAATATACTTTAAGAGGTATGATGGAATATCCTTGGCGCATGGAAAGCCCAAAAAACCTGTTTATCTCTCTTTTGTGCATTAGCAGCTTTCTATCCCTTAAGGGGTCTTTGTTAAAAATGTTCCCTTGCTCATAAGGGCTTATGTGCATCCCTTTTATAAACATTTCGCCATTGTTGACAGACGCATAGCTGTCTTTTAAGTTCACCCTGCCCTGACGGATACTTTTTACTTCTGTTCCAAAAAGCTCTATTCCACATTCTAATGTTTCTTCTATAAAATAATCATGCCATGCCTTTTTATTTTGAGCGACGAGTTTTACGGCTGCGGCGCTTTTGCCCTTTGCCTGAGGATTTCTTGGTTTTTTTAGTTTTTCTGCCATCGTCACTTTCCACCTCTTCATATTTTGCAGTTGCCTCCACAGGCACAAAGTCAATCTGTCCAAGGTCCTTGTTGACCTTTGCAAGGCGCACCCTCATAGGCGCCCCGATATGATACTCCCGTCCTGTGCGCCTGCCGAAAAGAATCATGTTTTCCTCATCATATTCATAGTAGTCGTCCGCCAAATCAACCATACGGACAAGACCTTCGACTGTGTTGGGCAGTTGCACAAACAATCCGAAAGACGTAACGGAAGAAATAAATCCGACAAATTCGTTGCCCACCAAGCTTTCCATATACTCACACGCCTTATAATCAACCCATTGGCGCTCCGCATCGGTTGCGGCAACTTCTGCATCAGAGGAATGCTTTGCAGCCTCCTGCGTAACTTTAGTATACAATGCAATTCGCCTTTCGTCAAGACTCCCTTTTATCCATTCATGTAAAATCCTGTGAACCATCAGGTCGGGATATCGTCTTATGGGCGATGTAAAGTGGCAATAATAAGGCGCGGCAAGTCCATAATGACCTAAATTCTCGTGGCTGTATCTTGCCTTCATCAGCGAGCGCAGCATCATGGTGCTGAGCAAAACCTGATGGGGGGTATCCTTGATTTTAAACAACAGATTTTGCATAGCCTTAGGGCTGACATCCTTTTTAGCCTTAAACTTGTAGTTCAGATTCCGCACAAGAGTAACAAAACGCTGTACTTTTTCTTCGCTGGGCGGCTCATGGACACGATACACCAACGGAAGCTCAAGGCTGTGCATATGCCGTGCGACAGTTTCGTTTGCCACAAGCATAAACTCCTCTATAATGCGGTTGGCAATAGTGTTTTCCGCTATCCTAATATCTACGGCTACCCCCTCGTCGTTGGTAATTACCTTGGGCTCGGGGAAGTCAAAGTCAATGCTTCCGCGCCTTGCACGCTTGTCCCTTAAAATAAGGGAAAGCTCCCTCATTAATTCAAAAGTTGGTACAAGCTTGCTAAACTGCGTTCGGGTTGCCATGTCGCCGTCTAAAATCTCGTGGACCTGTTTATAGGTCATTCTTGCGGCGGACTTGATAAAGGTTTCTTCAATGGAATAATCCAAAACAGCGCCATTTCCGTCTATTTCCATAAAGCAGGACAGGGTTAACCTTATTTTGTTGGGATTTAGGCTGCAAAGGCCGTTGGACAGCTTTTTAGGCAGCATTGGAACAACCGAATCTACAAGATAGACGCTTGTCCCCCTCCGCAAAGCCTCCCTGTCAAGTTCTGAATTTTCCTTGACATAATAGCTTACATCCGCAATATGGACGCCCAGCCTGTATCCGCTGTTTTCTTGTTTTTCAATGCTTACTGCGTCGTCTAAGTCTTTCGCATCTTCACCGTCTATGGTAACAATTGTCATATCACTTAAATCTTTTCGCCTTGCAAGCTCTTCCTGCGGTATTTCGTCCGAAATCTGAGCCACTTCTTCCATAACCGCAAGAGAAAAATTAGGGCTTAAGCCATGTTCATATAAAAAGTCTTTAAGTTCCGTAGTGTTTCAACTCCTTTGTAATATTACATTTTTTTACATATTATAATTTTTAAAAAGCCGCCAAATTAGGCGGCATAAATCGGTTTATTTTACAAATGCCAAGACAATGGAAGTAACGATAAAAAGAATCGCAACAACCGTAGTAAGCCTTTCCAGCATTGCGTCAATGGTGCGACCTCTGTTTTTACCAAAAAAGGTTTCGGCGCCGCCTGCAATTGACCCTGACAAACCAAAGGATTTTCCCGACTGCAAAAGAACGATAAGAATCAAAACTATGGACATAACGATATGAGCAATTGTAAAAATGGTACTCCACATGACAAATTTCCTCCCTAAAATATATTAAAACAACGCCATGCAATTTCTGCATTTTATGCATAGCAACGGCAAGAAGTCAAGCAAATGGCGCGCTGTAGAGGACTCGAACCTCTGACCTACTGATTCGTAGTCAGTCACTCTATCCAACTGAGCTAACAGCGCAATTGCTTAATTATATTAACATATATAAGCAAAAAATGCAAGTCCTTTTGGGAAAAAACTTTGTTTTTTTGTTTATACGTGAAAGATTACACCAAAAATTAAAAAACACAGCACTTTTTTGCTTTGCCAATCAAGCAAAGTCGTTATATTATCCGCCGTAAATACAGGCTGCGAAAAGTGGCAGGCGTTATTGCCTCCTGCCTTTTAAACAACATGTTAAAATAACTGGGGCTGGGATATCCAACCTGCAGGCTTATTTGACCTATGCTAAGGTCGGAGCGTGAAGCTAAAAGCTCCTTTGCCTTTTGAAGCCTAAGCCTTGTTATATATTCAAAGGGCCGCGCGTTGTATGCAGCTTTGAAAAGCCTGCACAGGTGGGAAGGGGTAATGTCCAGTATTTTCGCAAGCTCCCCAAGCTCCAAGGGCTTTTGGTAATTTTCTTTTATATAGTCTGTTATGGGTGCAAGCTGCTGCTGAATATCCAGCACCGACAAATTCGTGTCAATGGCAATACATTTTTTTAAATGGATAAGCAGGTTATAAAGAGCAACGGACCTTAGCTCCACGCCCCATTCGTTATTTGGAACATTTAAAATTTCCCAAAACAGCTTCTCATACAGCTTTGCATGTGTTACCTTAAAAACATTCGTGCCAAAGCTAAACACTTGCTCCACACCCATGCCTGAGAAGGTTATCCAACGGGTTTCCCAAGGCTCGGTTTTTGCATAGTAATGATGGCGCATTCCCGGAGGCAAGCAAAACCCCATGCCAGGGGTGATTTTTTCTTCCTTGCTGTCTATATGCAAAACTCCCTCGCCCTTGGCACAATATAAAAGCAAATAATCCTCGATTCCCTTTGGACGATATACATGCTTTTCATTTTTACAAACACCCACTGTAACCACATAAAAAGGCAGAGCCTTCATCTCCTCTGTAACCACTGCAAAGTAGCTATCTTCCCTCATATATCCTCCATGTTGAAATTCTTATATTTTATATCAAAATGTTACTATTGAATAAGACTTCATGCTATGATATTATAGTAATATAATTATATCACCTGTGAAATTAAACGTCAAGAAAGGAGAGCTTTAAATGCAGTCTAATAATCTGCCGGATTGGCAAAACATGAACATTGTCCACCGGGGAAGGCTTAAGTCCCACTGCACTTTAAT
>JAQVDK010000033.1 GCA_028697835.1 Eubacteriales bacterium
ATATGGCCGGCTATCTCGGCGCTGTTAACCTCTTTGGCGGTACACTGCAACTTACTAATTCCGCTACTTTCTTCGGCAGCTCTTCTGATTTTGCTATGTCGGGAACTTCTGTCTTAGACCTGCAAAACAGTAAAGTCGATAATATTGTACTAAACAGTTTCGCTGCTACAGGCACCCCTACTTTAAAAATTGACATATCTCCAAACACTCTTACTTTGGATAACATAGCCGCAACCACAGGCTCAGGCAGCGTTGCTACAAACTTTAATATATTAAACGATGCTCTGGTTTTAACCCCGCAGGAACTGACTGTTCTGTCTTCGGGTAATAACGGAATAAGCTTAAGCCTGTTTGATGATGTATTAATCAACACTACCGACTATATCTACAGAATAAGCCACAGCGATAATATCGGCAAAATCCTCCTTACCGGCGAATATCAAGACGGATTGAGGACAGCTTTATTAAAAACAGGAACCAGAAGTTATGCGCAAACAGATGAATATTCGGCATATATGAACCTGCCCGCTATGAATAAGGGTACGCTGAACATTTCAGGTACAGGTATCCTTAACGGCGACGGTACTTATTCATTATTTGCGGTTGATTCAACAAGCTCTGCCGACACCTGGAACTTAAATATCAGTGATGTAACTATTAAAAACTGGACGGCAGTAGACGGCGGAGCCTTGAACATCAAAGGTGAAAATTCTACCGTAGTTATTGATAATGTAACATTTGACAACAATATTGCAACCGGCGGATTAGGCGGAGCCATTTACAACGACGGCGGCACTTTAACAATAACGGATTCTGAATTTTATAATAACAAAACAACTTTAACTACAAACTATCAGGGCGGTGCTATTTATAACACAGGAGCAACCGGAGAGTTAACGATAACAGGTTCAACCTTCGGCAAACGCACAGGCTCGGGAACTGTTGAAGACCCTTATGTTTATTCCGACGGCAACGAAACCATGTATGGCGGAGCGATTTATAATACTTCTGCATTAAATAACATTATTACAGACAGTAAGTTTTATGGTAATTTAGCTTATGCCCAAGGCGGGGCTATTGGCAATTCAGGCACTTTAACAGTATCAGATACCGAATTTTTTAACAACCAAGGATTTAGCTATGGTGGAGCTATTCATAACACAGGTACATTAAATATAAACAATTCCATATTTTGTAATAATAGCGGCTATGGCAATGGCGGAGCTATCTACAACAATAACGGAATACTAAATATAACCGGCTCAGAATTTTATAATAATCACGGAAGTATCAGCGGAGCCATTCATAACACAGGTGCAACAGCAGAACTTACAATAACAGATTCAACCTTCGGCAAACGCACAGGCTCAGGCACCGAAGCCGACCCGTACGTTTACTCTGACGGTAATACATCAAGCAACGGCGGAGCGATTGATAATGCATCAAATATCACAATAACCAATTCTAAATTCTACGGCAATACCACATCTTCACAAGGCGGGGCGATTTACAATTATGGCGGCACTTCAACAATAAATGGTTCGGAATTTGCAGGCAACCAGGCTTCTGTCGGCGGCGCTATTAACAATACGGGTACATTAACGATAAATAATTCAACCTTCACTGATAATACCGCGTCTGTCGGCGGAGCGATTTATAACTCCGGAAACTTAACAATCAATGACAATGTCATTTTCTCTAATAACACTTCAAACACTCCCGGCGGCGCTATTTTAAATGAAGTTGGCGGAACATTAATTATTAATGGAACATCAATTTTCTCAGGCAATACTGCAACAAATACAGGCGGCGCTATATACAATAGCGGAACACTAACTATCAGTGGAACATCAATTTTCTCAGGCAATACTGCTACCTCCAAAGGCGGCGCTATTTTAAATGAAGGCGGCGGAACATTAACTATCAGCGGAACATCAATTTTCTCAGGCAATACTGCAACAAATACAGGCGGCGCCATATACAATACAGGAACTCTCAGCCTTATTGCCGACAGCGGAAATATAGAGTTCACGGACAACAAAGCCAACAGTGTTTCCAACGCTATTCACACTAACGGCGGCACTGTTAACCTTAGCGCCGGTGCAGGCAAATCAATTACTTTCAATGACGCCATAACCTCCGAAAATACTACAAGCATTATGAATATCAACAATAATGCAACATACAATACAGGCTCTGTTATCCTTAACGCTGATATGTCAGGCTATCTCGGTGCTGTGAACTTGTTTGGCGGCACGCTCCAACTTACTAATTCCGCTACTTTCTTCGGCAGCTCTTCTGATTTTGCTATGTCGGGAACTTCTGTCTTAGACTTGCAAAACAACAAAATCGATAACATCGCTCTAAACAGTTTCGCGGCTGCAGGCACTCCTACTTTGAAAATCGATATTTCTCCAAACACTCTCACCTTGGATAACATAGCCGTAACTACAGGCAGCGGAAGTTTAGCTACGAACTTTAATATCTTAAACGATGCTGAAATTCTTGAAAAAACTGAACTTACTCTTCTTAGCTCAGGCAACAACGGCATCTCACTGCAAGATTTTTCAGATATCACTATTAACACCACAAACTATACATATACAATAGCCCACAGCGATAATATCGGCAAAATATTATTAAACAGCATAACGGGTAACAACCTTGAAAGAGCGTTGAAAACTATAGGTAACAGAAGCTATGTTCAAACAAATGAATATTCAGCAACTTCCAATCTGCCTGCAATGTCAAGAGGAACATTAAATATCTCAGGCATAGGAACTATAAACGGCAATAACTTATACTCTTTATTCAATGTAAATTCAACAGGTTCAACAGGTCCTGAACAAACCTGGAACTTAAACATAAGTGATATAACAATTAAAAACGGGCTTGCAGCAAACGGTGGAGCTATAAACGTCGCAGGGGAACGTTCAACCGTGACCATTGACGGAGTAACATTTGAAAATAACATTGGAGCCTCCAGCGGCGGCGCCATCTCAAATAACGACGGAACTGTTACCGTATCTGACAGTACTTTCAATCAAAATATTTCTTCACAAGGCGGCGCCATTTCAAATTCAGGTACTCTAACCGTGAACGGCAATACAATATTCACAAATAATACAGCCTTATCTCAAGGCGGAGCAATTTATAACACAGGAACGTTAAACCTTGTTGCAGATACAGGCAATATTGAATTTACAGGCAACAGCACCAGCAGCGTTTCAAATGCTATTCACACAAACGGCGGCACTGTTAATCTTAATGCCGGCACAGGACACGCTATAATTTTTAACGACAGTATAACGTCAGAAAACACTACTAGTATTATGAATATTAATAACGGTGCAACTAATAACACGGGTTCTGTTATTCTTAATGCTGATATGTCAGGCTATACAGGCGCTATAAACTTATTTGGCGGTACGTTAAAAGTTGACAGCAGCGGTACTTTCTTCGGTTCGTCAAGCAATGCCGTTGATTTTTACATGGCAAATAATTCCACATTAGACCTGCAAAACAGCAAAATTGATAACATCTTCCTGGATAACTATTCAGGCGCCGGCAACATTAAAATTGATACCGATTTGAATTTAAGTTTAACGGATAATATAACCGCAGCGAATGTTTTAGCAGGCTCATCCATCAATATATCCGCAATAAAACTTCTAAGCGATAAAACAGCAGATCAAAGTCTTAAAGTTCTGTCTTCAAATATAGACATGGAAGACTTTACAATGTCAGTAACGACCAGCACACATAAGTACACTGTTACCAAGGATGCTTCTAACGCAGGATATATAAAAATCACTTATCAGGGCAGTATCACAGACGGGCTGATTCCTCAATTAAATGCTACAGGATTAAGAAGCTATACCCAAACTGCCGAGATATACACTGCAAACGTAAATCTCCCTGCCATGAATGCTATTGGCGGTGTAACGAATAAATTAACCGTATTTGGCGAAGGCAAAACGTTCAGCGGTGATAATAAATTCAGTATGTTTAATGTTGACACAACCATTGCTGACAAAGCGCCGGGTGTAGCAAGAGAACTTGTTATAGAAAATACTAATATTGCCGATGCAAAAGGCGCTAACGGCAGTGCATTGAATGTAAAAGGTACAGGAGCTCAGGCTACGCTTAATAATGTAAGCTTTACAGCTAACCAATCAACATCCAACGGCGGAGCCGTTAATGTTGGCGCCGGCGGTGATGTAACTATTAACGGCGGAACTTTGAAGAACAATACCGCCGGCGGCAAAGGCGGGGCGATTTACCTTCAGGGTGATTCAACAAATGCCGCTACAGTTACCATAATATCTAATGCTCAAGATACGACCCTCTATAATAACATGGCTAACGGGGTTAATAATTCAATAGCAATGGGCGGCGATGCCGTATTAAATATCAACAACAGTACCACCCACAAACTAAACTCAACTACAGCTATCGCCACAAGCGGCAGCAATAATATTTTAAACATTAACAAAGCAATAGGCGCCGCCCCTGTAAACGGCAGCTTTGATATTGATAAAGATTACTCTGTATTTAACGGCAGCTCTAATACGGTTAATTTATTTAACGGCAGTTTGAATTTAAAAAATGCAGGAACCTTCTTTGGCAATACGGACGTGAACTCTGATGCCGTTAACTTCTCTATGCACAACAACTCTATTTTAAACCTTCAAAACAGCAAAATCGATACTATTTTGGTAAATAACTTCTCTGCTTCAGGCAGCCCTACATTAAGGCTGGATATTGATTTAACTAATCATGTTGCAGACAGATTAATAGCTATTAACGCATCTGAACCCACCGTTAACATAGACACATTTAACATTCTTAGCACAGCGGTTACCGACAGAGATTTTCAGGTTGTATCCTCTAACCTTATTGCTGACTATATAGGTATCTCAGAATATTACACAACCGATTACAAGTTTAATATAACAAATGGCTCAACTTCCGATTCCGTAAGATTTAAGTCCGTTTTCATAGGCGGTGACGGCTTAATCAGAACGCTTGTAAATATAGGTCAAAGAACATATTCAATGACAATAGATTCTCAAGGCAAGCCCGAAACTTATATTGCAAACAAAAATCTTCCTGAAATGAATGCAGAATATGCACCCGGCAGAATAAATAAAGCCACTATTTTCGGCAACGGCGGTACGATTTCCGGCGCCGGCAGCTATAGCTTATTCAAAGTTGATACAAGTGATGATGTTGAAAGAATAATGGACATGGAAAATGTAACCTTAACAAAAGCCTATTCTTCAGGAAACGGCGCTGCTTTAAATGTCAATGGTGATAAGGCAAACATAAATATTACAAACACAGCCTTTACCAATAATACGTCATCAGGCAGCGGCGGCGCTATATCTGTAACAAACGGGGCGCAAGTCAATATGACGGGAGCTATGCAATTTAATAACAACCATTCTGCAGGTAAAGGCGGAGCTGTTTACATGAAGGGTAATGCTTCAAATAACAGCGTTATCAACTTATCCGCAAAAAATTCAAACGTTTCATTCAGCGGCAACAATCAAAGCTCAGGCAGCAATGCCATCTACATGGATGGTAATGCTACTTTGAACTTAAACGTAGAAAATACAGAAAACGCGGCAATAGTATTTAATGACTCCATAGAATCAGCCAATGCGGGCAATGTGATTAACATAAACAAACCAACCGCAGAAGGGGTTGCTTCCACGGGCAAAGTCGTAATGAACGCAGATATGGGCAAATATACAGGTGCAATGAATGTCCATAACGGTACGTTAAATTTTGCACAAAACGATATGACATTTAATACATCAGCATTTAATGTACATCAAAATGCATTATTAGATATGAGAAATAACCAAATAGGCAGTTTAATGATAAACAACCTTAACCTTGTTGATTCAAAAATGCATTTTGGCATTGACATAGACGCAGCAAGGGAAAGAGCAGATACTATAGAAGCCCCCGGAGCTTCAGGCAGTTTAATATTAGGTAATAACGTAAATATAATAAGTGATACAAAAATCGCTAAATCAGGTCCTATTACAATATCTAAAACATCGGGTTTAAATGTAATAACAAATCCTTCTCTGGAGTATATGGGTCCTGTTTACAAATACACCTTGTCTAATGCAAACGGACAAAACATAATACTCTCAAGGACAGACGCATTAAATCCTATGGTATTGGAAGGAACAATCAGCACTGTATCCGGCGTATTAACGAACCAAATGCACTCTTACGACCAGGCTTTCTCAAACACTGACGTTGTTATGTTTACTCCAAGCTTTGAAAGACAGGCAATGAAAGCTCGAAATAAAACGGCAGTGCTGGAAGGCAATGTAATTTATAATCCTATAATGAACTCGGCGGAAACAGGCGGAATATGGTTCAAGCCTTATTCTACACTGGAAAAAGTGGGTCTTATTGATGGTCCTGATGTTAACAATTTTGTTTACGGCGCTTTAATAATAGGTCAAACTCCCCTAAAAGAACTGGGGCATGGTTTACAGGGAAGCTGGGGCGGCTATATAGGATATAACGGCTCATCACAAAGTTACGACGGAGTGCGTATAATCCAAAACGGAGGATTGCTGGGTCTTACAAGAACTATATACAAAGGCAAGTTCTTTACTTCTTTAACATTGAACGCAGGTGCAAGTGCAGCAGCGGCAAGCGATGCAACAGGCAGAGATGAATTCACTATCATCACAGGCGGGGTTGCCAATAAAACAGGATATAACATCGAATTTGCCGATGGAAAATATATATTGCAGCCTAATATTCTGCTTTCTTACAGTTTCATAAAAAACAGCAATTTCACGAGCCATACGGGATCAAGGATTTCATCGGATGCGTTAAATGTACTTCAAATAAATCCGGGCTTTAAACTGATAGGCAACATGGGCAATTCCTGGCAGCCTTACGTAAGTGCCGGTGTGGTATGGAACTTAATGAATAATCCTAATTTTATGGTTAATGATATTGATATTCCAAAAGTAGGCATCGCTCCCTACGCAGAATACGGTATCGGTGTGCAAAAGACCTTCGGTGAAAGACTTACAGGATATGCTCAAACTATGGTAAGAAGCGGCGGCAAAAACGGTGTTGCCTTCCAATGGAGTATAAAATGGTCATTCTAGCCATAAAATAATTTGTCATATATCCCATATATTGCTATAATGAATTGGAACATGATTTTTATATGGTTTACTATACAAGGAGGATTTTTGTGATGAAAAAAATATTATTAACAACTGCTTTAACGTGTTTTTTAGCGACCAACAGTGCTTTTGCCGTTGATGGTTACGTTAATTACCAAAAAATATTGGTCAATTACTCACAAGCACAAAGTGCATTAAAAGAGCTGGATAACAAATCATTTGAAATTAAGCAATATATTATCCAACAAGAACAGCAGTATAAAAATACCGAAGCTGACGCTAAACGCAAAGTTTTGCAGGAAAAAGCCCTAAAAGAATTGAAAACTAAAGAACAGGCATACCTGAAACTAAAACAGGACAAAGAACAGGAATTGTCAAAAAATGTAAAAGCCGCGATTCATCAAGTAAGGCTTGACAAAAAACTTGATATAATAATAGATGCAAATCAGGTTTATGACGGCGGGGTTGATTGCACGGATGATGTAATTAAAATCCTGAATTCAACAAAATAAACTTTTAAAAAAGTCCCGGCTTTTTGCCGGGACTTTTTTACATAACATAGTTCAGTACATAACCGACAATAACAAAAGACACAAAAAGATAAACAGTAAAAATCGCAAGCATTTTCCAGGTCAGAACTTTATTGAGCATAATCATTTCAGGCAAAGAAATAGCTGTTATACTCATAAGCATAACAAGCGTAGTGCCCAGAGGAACTTGTTTCATCAAAAGCACCTGCACTATCGGTAAAACACTATTATGATTTGCATAGACAGGTATTCCTGCCAAAGCTGCAAGCGGCACTGCAAAAGGATTCGATTGCCCCAAATATTTGCCGAAAAATTCCGCAGGAATATATCCATGCATAAATGCACCCGCAGCAAGCCCGACAAAAACGTACGGCGCAATCTCCTTAACAGTATCGCCCGCATAAGTATGTGCATAAGTAAAAGTTGATTTTATAAGGTTTTCATCCCCGTGCCGGTGAAAATCATGGTTATCAAAACTTTGTTTCCTCCTGAATTTTTCAAGATGAAATTTATCACACAAAAATCCGCCTAAAACAGAAATAATACTGCCTGCGGTAATATAAACCAAAGCCGCTCTCCAGCCTGCTTCAGGCATAGTTAAAAGCATAGCTGTTGCAACTTCGCTTATAAGAGGAGAACTTATCAAAAAGGTCATTGTAATGCCAAAAGGTATTCCTGCCGCTATAAAACCTATAAAAAGAGGAATAGAAGAGCAGGAGCAAAAAGGAGTTACAACCCCTAAAAATACGGCCAAAAAGTACCCCCACCACAAAGATTTACCCTGCAAATACGACTTGATTTTTTCGGGCGAAAGCTGATACCTGAATAACGCTACTACAAAAAGCATCACATAAATCAACAGGAAAATCTTAACACTATCCTCAATGAAAAAACTGACACTGCCACCCAAGGCACTATTTATATCTAACCCCAAATTGGAAGTTATACTATTTGCTATTTGTGCCAAAGTCATAGTTATTTGCCCCGTTACTATTACACACAATACAATCCCTATGCAAAAATTCTATGATGGAATGGAGTTTTTTACAGTTCGGCTTGTAAAACAATTGCTTTCCTTTTTTAGTTTTGCTGCACAGCCCTGCCTGTGTAAGCAAAGATAAATGAAATGACAGAGTATTACGGGGGATTTTTAATTTTTCCGCTATTTCACAAGGACAAATCCCTTCCTCACCGCTCTTTGTCAGAATTTTATAAATCTTTAACCTCGTTTCCTGCGCCAACGCGGTAAAAATCATTACAGCTTGTTCTGCTTTCATGCCTGCCCCTTTATTAATTCCATTATTCTAGAATTATAGAACAATTTTCGTATAAATTCAAGTGTTTCATTGACGGTAGTGTAAAAAAATGTTAGTGTAAAATTGTAACTGTACAAGGAGACTGGCAATATGACTATTTTTATTTTATCAACAATAATGTTTTTGATTCCTATATTACTTTTTATAGGCTTAATTGCCATTGTTATTTTGTACTCATGTTATGTCAGTGTTATAAAAAACAAAAATGCACTGCTTGAAGCTAAATCAGGCATTGATGTCCAATTCAGAAAAAGATACGATTTAATCCCGAACATTTTATCTATAGCAAAAAGATTTATGGAACATGAAAAAACAATCTTTACCGATATTACAGAACTTCGCTCGAAGGCTATGAATGCCGCCCCCGGGAGTGATGAGCAAATAAAACTCAATTCACAAATGGACGGATTACTCTCCAAGCTTATGGTTTCCGTTGAAAATTATCCCCAGCTTAAATCAGACCAAACAATGATACAAGCTATGAAAACGTACAGCGAAGTAGAAGAACATATTGCCGCTGCAAGAAGATTTTACAACTCTGCTCTTACACAGCTGAGGAATTCTGTTATGATTTTCCCTTCCAGTTTATTCGCTTCTTATGCAGCAGATGTAATAAACTCTGCCTACTACGAGACCGATGAAGAAATAAGAAAACCAATCAACGCAGCTGACCAATGGTAGTTGAGGGATTAATGAATGCCTGTAGATTTTTCTGACACCAAATCATTGGAAGAAATTTATTATTCGAAGGTTTTACCCAAACTTAAACCGTTTGAACAAAACCGTTTGGCAACAAATAGATTTGCAACGTTAACACTTGTTATTGCAGGTATTTTAGCTGCAAGCATTTTCTTTCTTTTTAAAGGCAAAGTGAATCCTGATGATGTACTTGCGCTTGGTATCGGATCTGTCATAATTCCTATTTTTTTGTGGGGAATAGTAAATAGTATAATACAAGGCAAATTCAACAGAGAATTCAAATCACAAGTTTATCCTCTGTTTTTCAATGCATTGGGAATGCAATACAGAACGGGAACAACAGGTGATATAGGATTTTTTGAAGAATGTTTTAAAAGAACAGGTATTTTTATAAGGTATGATAATATTGATGTTGATGATATTCTACAAGGCACTTACAAAAAACTTGATTATCAGCTTCTCGAATTAAAGGTTTCTTACGAGCAAAAACAGGAGAAATCCTCCAACACCGTTGTTGTCTTTAACGGAGCCTGTCTGGTCATACCTTCTAACAAACCCTTTACTTCAATGACAGTAGTAAGGTCTGATATGTTATTTTTAAACCCGGCGAATATAAATGACCTACAGCAAGTTAAACTTGAAGATGTTGAATTTGAAAAAATGTTTGAAGTATACTCAAACGACCAGGTAGAAGCCCGGTTTCTTTTAACAACCGCTTTTATGTCCCGCTTGGTTGATTATACAAAAGAGAAAAAAAGTATGGTTTATGTCATTTTTCATGCGGGATACATTTATCTTTTTGTAAATTATGCAAACGAACGTGTGGATTTATTTGAATTTCATCTGCACAAGACACTTTATAATAAAGAAGTATTTATGAATATGCTGCAAGATATAAATGGCATTCTGAATGTTGTGGACGGACTAAAACTCGAGCAGGATTTAGGGCTTTAAGTTTAAAGACAGCCTCACCTGTCAGACTATTTGACCTGATAATTTTTGAAGGCTTTAGCCAAAAAAAAGAGCAACAATGTTGCTCTTTTTTATTATAAATACAAATTATTTGTATGCATTATAAATTCTTCCAAACGACCTTTTGTTACGGAAAAATTCATTAAGGCTTTTACTTCTTCTGAAATAGATTCTATACATACAACAGTTCCGCCGGCTTCTTTTATCTTCGTAGCAACAGATAAATTATTGCCAAAATACACCAGCCTCATTTTCTCATTCATATTGTTATACAATGAGGGAATATCAAGCTCCTGCATAGGGCAAAACTCCAAATTATCCGCATTCATTTTTAATTTCTTTAATATTTTCTTATTTTTTTCCGGAAGTAAAATAACAACCTTAATATATTCTTTTTTCGCATAGTTCTCAAGCACCCTTTTCATCATGGGGTTAAAACTATCGGCGCTAAAAGTATGGGAGTAAGAAGATAATACCCCTTCATAATCGAATAATAAGCAAACATGCGATTTATTACCTATAAAATTTTGAACATCCTGAATATTTTTCATAAATCATCCTCAGCTATAAAAACTACACTCTTGATATTTTCTAATGCGAGATAATTTATTAAATTTAATATTATTTCAAACTATCCCGCAACGTTAAATTAATTTTTCGAACTGGGATATATGTTGAATAAAATGCTGTCTTTTCTCCACATAAATATAATCAACCTTTTTAATAAGATAAAAACGTTGATTTGATAATAAAAATTGATTTTTAAAGTTATTTAAAGACATAGTAATATTATTATAACATATTTTTCAAATAACGCAAAAAACTAATTTTAAAGAAATCAAATAAAAATATACGCTTGACAAAATGTTAGGCTTGCCATACAATAATTCAGAAAGGGAATTTTATGGACAACATTAAAGTTACGGCAAGTTTAGAAGATTATCTTGAAGCAATCTATGAAATCATAGAAGAAAAACAAGGTGTCAAAGCGGTTGAAGTAGCCAAAAGACTGAATGTCAAACGTTCTTCCGTCACAGAAGCGCTGAAAAATTTATCTGAAAAGAATCTTGTTAATTACGGAAGATATGATGTCATATCTCTTACACCTTCGGGGGTCAAGGTCGCCAAAAAAGTCATAGAAAAACACAAAACTCTTTATGATTTTTTTACCAAAATATTAGGATTAACCCCTGAAGAAGCATCAGAAAATGCCTGCAAGGTAGAACATGTGATTTCAGAAGATGTATTGCAGCGTTTGATTGCATTTATAGAGTTTAATAATAATTATTATTGTTCCGAAAAAAAATATGTGGATGAATTCCAAAAATTTTATGAAGAACTAAAACAGTAAATTTTTTTGAGTAAAATGTTAGGCTAGCAAAACAATGTCAAATTCAGAAAACAAAAATACAGACAAAAGCATAATTACATATAAGTTTTTTAAGGATATTCTAAGAATTAATGCAGATAAGGCATTTTGGACAACAATACAATTGGAAAGCATTCTGCCTGACAAATCTTTTGAAAAATTTGAAAAATTTATTAAGTTCAGCGTAATGAAGCAGGCAAATGATTATTACTACGACTGTTTATTCAACGAATTCAGACACAAATATTTCAAAACCATCCAACCCCATGGAAAGGAAAATTAAAAACACAAATGAACGGATTATTAGCATTAGGTAAATATTTAGATCAGCCAAGGCTTGTGGGGAAATTCTCCAAAGCCGTTCCCGGCCTGCTTATTGGAAGCGGAGTCTTATTTACTGCAAAGCATGTAATGAACACCCCCAAAGAAGATAAATATAAAGAATTTGTCAAGACAACCTGCGTTCTGAGCGCAACAATAGCTTCCGCCCTTATTGCAACAAGAGGCATAGGGCAAATTAAAATAGGGGGGAAAGTTTTGTTTAAAGGATTTGAGGGCTTATCTGAAAAAATTGACTTAAAACAGCTTGGCGCAGAAAACACAAAATTAATAGACGAGTTTCTAAAAAATAATCAGGTTACGGAAAACATATTAAAAATACTTCAAAAAGCAAAAAATAAAGTATTAAAAATTTCGGAAATAAAAACAGTTTTTACAGAACTGGGTAAAGAAAAAAAAGGACAGGGCTTCTTAAATAAGCTTATACCAAACCCCGAAAATATTGACTCAAAGCATATTCTTGGTGAAATCAAAAGGTTATCTTTAATGGGTTTAATCCCTGTTTTAGGCGGAATAGCCGGAGGAATTGCAGGGGATAAATTAACAGAAAACAACTGGGCGGAAAAAATTCCAAACAAAATTAAAGAAGGTTCATATCAGTATCTGGCGAATATTTTCTTATGTAATGTAGGTGCAGGAGCGGCGCTTGCGGCACTTGAAAACTTTAATGTAAAGTCAAAGTTTTACAGAGCTGTAGGAATGCTGGGAGGTATTATTGCCTTTGGATTAATAGGCGGAAGCGCTATAGCAAACATTATAGGCAGGACATGTTTAGACCCTATTATAGAAAAAGGCCGTCAATATAAACACCATAAGCACGGACATCACCATCCTTTGCCGGATAAAGAAAAAATCCGCAACAGAAGTCTTTATTATGACAGGAAACCTGAAGCTATAGACATCGGCTTGCATGTAGATGATGTGGCAACAGTAGCGGTGTTATCAGGTTTAAAATGGATAGAGCCTGCTCTGCCTATACTATACTCTGTTTCGGGTTACCGTGCAGGAATAGGCTACAGAAACGGTCATCAACATTAATTTACCCGAACGCCCAAAAACTACTTAAGGCAAATTTGCTGCCCCCTTACTGCTGCAATCAGGACACAAACTACAGTAATGATTACAAATAAAAACAGGAGAGAAGATTTTCTTCTTTCCTGATAAATAGCAAATTAAACACTAATTGGTAAATTAGACTTTAATTTTCGTTATTCGTTATGTTGATGGATATTCTCTTTCTTAAGTTTATTTTGAAATGGATATGGTTTTTGGGCTTTCCACCCCGATTTTTTCCAGTAATTCGGCAATAAATTTACCCTTATTTGTCTTTGACAAACAATCTCCGGAAGCACATTTGAATGTACTTGAAGTAAGAAGTTTATCAAAAGCCTCAATAGTTAAACCATTGACCTGAACTTGCCGCATAGATTTCGGCACTTTATTATTTTCTCCCAGTTTGTAAATAAATTCTTTCGGTGCATCTGCAATTTTTGCAAGCTGAGTTTGCACCTCTTGGAAAAAAGCAACAACACTGCCCAGCATTTGCGCCTTACAGGGGCATATTTTGGCGGTAGGGAGTTTTTGTACTATCTGATTTAGATTTGCAGCAAATGTGGTGCTGTTATTTTGTTTTTGTTGATTGCCGGTATAAACCGTTACTCCTGAAATTCTCATCGGCCCCCTCTAATTCGATTTTTTGTTAAATAAAATAATATTATTTTTAAACTGCAAATAACGTTCGCACTGTTTTAGCCTGTCATATCCAAGCATAATTCCTAAAATAAAATCCTGCTCGGGCGTGAGTTCATTTAATCTTTTTTGCACAAACGTTTTGACAACATCAACGCAGTTTTTAGCCCCGAAAAAAACGTTTATTTTTTCTTCGCTTACTTCCTGAACCACATAATCAATACTCTCTCTGTTTAGCCGAGTTTCAATTGCATCCCTGTATAAAGATTTTTCCGTAGTTAAAATAAGATTTCTGATACCTTTTTTAAATTCATAAATATGATGATGAAAGACTTTTAAATCACTGACTTGCTGCATTGAAACTGTTTTTGCTGCCTTTGATACTTTTGAAACGTTCATACTGCTCCTTGTTAGTTGCTGGTAACTTTGTTAACCATGTCTAATAACAATCTATATTAAAATTGTATGGCATACCTAACATTTTGTCAATAGGTATTAATAAAAATTTATTATAATTTACAATTAGACAGGTATATTCCGGGGATTTAGGATTATTAAAAACCTATTATTATATTGCAAAAACAATGAAAAAAAGCGCAAAATTATGTTAGCTGAAGCTAACATAAGGCGGTTAGGGGTAAGATATTTGAAAATGTATGAACATATTTACCGGCTAAATCTTTTAATACGGCAATATTACAGCTATAGCAAATTATTTTCTCCCGAAACTGTTGACCATTAAGTCATCAAGTTTTTTCGCCAAAGGGGGATAATCATGCCGGTCTGTCAAAACTTCAATAAAACAAAGTCTATCATCATATTCAACCCTTGCTGATTCTAAAGCCTTATCAAATTCGCCGACACTTTGCACTACAGTATGAAAAGCCTTTCCCGAATAACTTTTGACAAGAGATGTATAATTCCAGTTCTGGATATCATTAAACGGGGCATCGGTATTTTCCGCCAAAATCCGTTCAATAGAATACCCGCGGTTATTAAGCAGGATTACAATTAAATTTTGGTTATACCGAAGCATTGTACTAAGCTCGCTTGAAGTCATCTGAAATGCCCCGTCGCCGGTCAATAAAATTGTACGCCTGTCTTTGCAAGCCATAGAAGCCCCCAGGGCAGCCGCTGTTGCCCAACCTATGGATAACCAAAACATTTGAAGAAGGAACAGCGTATTGTCAGGTATTCTCGCAGGCAAAACGCCATACAAACTCATGCCCGCATCGGCCAATATAATATCGCCTTCTTTAAAAAACTCCTGCAATTTAGGAAATATGTACTTACAGCTAATTTTATCATCCCGGTTAGCAGGCGGAATATCTAAACCGTACGGAAAAGAAGGCACTAAATTACCCCTGTAAGGCACTAATTCACTTAAGAAAGTGAGAAAGTCCCGCATTTGCGAGCCTTGTGCAAATTTCAATAAATCCATAACTTTTTCATTGTTCTTAAGGCAGGAGTTAGAACCGTTAATATCGGTAAATACAGCTCCTATTGTGATAACACAATCAGAATTTTCAACAAATTTTTGCAGCGCAGATTCAGACAGTTTGCCGTTATACAATCCGATAAAATTAGGATGTGATTCATCAACAGCACTTTTACCGTTAGGCAGAAACGCAATTGGTATCCCTGAAGTTTCGGCAAATTTTTCAATTTCCTTTTTCAATTCATATCTTAAACATAAAACATCAGTCAAAATAACAGGAGTTTCAGCGTTTTTAATTTTATCTGCGGCTCCTTTTGCACGTTTTTTTAAAGGCTCCTTATTTATAATAATTTCCGATGCTGTTTCAACAGGAACTATCGGCAGTTTGGCAATATCCATAGGTACGGCAATGTACACGGGTTTTTTATAAACAACAGCGGATTCTATAGCTTTGTCAATTTTATTTTGTGTATCGTTACCGTCTAAAATTTCACAGGATATACAAACCTTCTCATACATATCCTTAAACATATTGTATCTTCCATCGTTAAAAGAATGATGAAAGAAGACTTTAGAATTTTGCAGTTTCAACACAGGCATTCCAACGATTATAACAACCGGCAAATCTTCCGCAAAAGCGCCTGCTACAGCATTAATGGCGCTAAGCTCACCAACCCCGTAAGTAACAACAAAAGCTCCCAAACCGTTTACTCTGGCATATCCGTCAGCAGCATATCCGGCATTAAGTTCATTAGTATTGCCAACCCATTTTAAGTTCCCGTTATTTTCAACCGCATCCAGAAGTTCAAAGTTAAAATCCCCCGGCACACCAAAAATAGTGTCCACACCGAGATCATATAATCTTTTCATTAAATAATCTGCCACATTCATGCCTGCAATTATACATGAAAATGTAAGAAAATTATATTCCCCATATAAAATACAAAAAGGCGAAAGAAAATCTTTCGCCTTTTTAAATATGATTGATACACGTTTAATACTCTATATTATGATTGTGCAAAGCCAAGCAATTTCAATGCCTGAGCCGGCATAATATTTGCCTGTCCTTCCAAATAAGCTGATACATCCCGCAATAGCAGATTTTTTGTATAATTCATCATTTCTTTAGCTATGTCAGCGTCCATTACCTGAGAATAAGCCGAATCCATATTTAAGATTTTTGTATCCAAACTATCTATAGCGGAATTCAATGAATTATCGTAAGCGCCTACTTTAGAAAGTTGCAAAGATGTCTTTTTAATAGCGCTGTCAACTGTACCGATAAATTCGTTAGCCTTCTGAGCGCTTGAAAATGCATCATTTAGATTAGATACTCCCAATGTGGTGGCATCTATTTTTGTAAGTGCAGAAGAAATTTCCAATGTGTCTGAAGAATTAGCACCTATCTGCAGCTGCATTTTTGTTGCAGAACCGTCCAACAGCTTTACGCCATTAAAGCTTGTGGATTGTGACAACCTGTTAATTTCATCTACATAACCTTGTGCCTCTGCTTTAAGCAAATCACGCTGATCCTGGGTATAAGTTTCATCAGCAGCTTCAACAGCCAAATTCCTGATTTTCACCAAGTTATCATCGATAACTTTTTGCAAAGCAGTATCAGCCTGCTGAAGAAGTAAAATACCCTGCTGTGCATTTTCTCTTGCAACAGCGCTGCCTTGAGATTGTGCAAAAAATCCCGTAGCAATGGCCAAATCAGCTGCTCCGTCTGCAGCAGAGTTAATTTTTTTGCCCGTAGAAATCTTTTCCATTGATTTAAGCAAATCATTGGTAGCTTTACGCAGCGAATTTTGCATCAGTTCTGATGCCATGTTCGTATTGATGACGATACCTTTCATAAGATTCTCCTTATCTTGTTACTACACACATCCTTGTTGTAAGCATCAATCATATTTTTTATAGAGTATGTCCTATTTATACCCCGTCAAAAATTTTTTAATACAAAAGTTGTACTTACTTTTACAAAAATTTACAAAGCGTAAGCAGTGTGTGAAAGAGGAAACGATGAGTTTCCTCTGAAACCGTTCTATGCCGCCGTTGCGCAGCGAATGAGAATGAGCGCAGCGAAGCAATCTACATTGAAACAAATTGCGTCAGCAACTTTGCTTTCAATGATTGCACAGGCGGAAAATAGCGTAAGCAGTGTGTGAAAGAGGAAACGATGAGTTTC
>JAQVDK010000034.1 GCA_028697835.1 Eubacteriales bacterium
AGATGCAATTTTATTACCTTTGATTTTAACTCTTTGCTATATTTGCTCATATGTAACACTTCCTTCTTAAAATTTATTATATCATTTTTCGAAGTGGTGTTACAAGGGTATTATAGCACAACCGTATATTATAATTGTAGGATTACAATAGATGTGTTACATTTTATAAAAAAGAGCAGCGAATAGGCAAGCCAGGCTATCTGTTCGCACAATATAAAAATTGCCCGGTCAAACATATACGCCTTTGCCGTTCTTGACCGGGCAATTTTATTATCTTTTAAACAACATTTTAGCCCCATTCCATGCACTAAAATATCATCACAGCAGCTTATTTAAGTCCAGCCTTGAAAAATACACATTTTCCGCATCTTCCCATGCAAAGCATAAGGTGTTGGTTTCTTCTTCTATGTATCCGTCGGGATAATTAATATTTTTGTTGTCATTGCGGATGACAAGCCGCTCTTTTACATACCAGCTTTTCATGTCGTCATTGCTAATCCAAAGCTCCAAGGGATTGCGCCTTTTGCCTTCCGGGTCAGGATTATGCAAAAGATAAATCCTTCCTTTACTGTCTTTTAACAAACGAACCTTGGTTGAAGCACCTACAATATTCCCCGGCTTTGCAGGTGTCCACGTTTCTCCCTTGTCGAAGGAAGTGCTTTCCCACAAACATCCCATATCCTGGGCTCGAATAAGCATTTTCAGACTGCCGTCCGAAAGCTCAGTGACAGCCGGCTCCCAAAACCATTTGGCATTTCCGTCCCCCAGCCTGCCGCACAGCCTATAGCTTTCCCCGTTGTCATCGGATATCAAAACTCCGCTGTAGCTGGAATGATTGTTTCTGGCCCAGTCATACACCGCTCTGTAGGCCTTTTTTTGCTCAACGCTTGGGCCGAAAATGGTTTGCCTTATGGGTTTTCCAAATATAGCGCCGTCCTGTATGGGATTGCCAACACTTGGCGCCGCCCATTCATACCCGCAAAACTCCCACCAACATACCGGAATCACCCATCTGCCACTTTCCAAAATAATCCCTTGCCTGATATCCAAGCTGTTTATGCCGCCGGGCAGGGATTTTGGCATGGTAAAACTTTTACCGCCATCATAGGTGGACATAACATAAGTTTGGGTGTTTTCATATAGCTGATTTGCCGTTGAATATGTGGTAAAATACGCATGCATGGCATTTTCCGTGCAAAAAAGCTCCGTGGTGAACAAGCCTCTTGAAGGGTGGCGCAAAAACACCTGTGCGTCCGTCCAGGTAACACCGCTATCATAGCTTAAAGAAAAAGCGGTAAAGTTGCCGTCCAACGGTTCGGTTACGCCCCCGGTTGTATAGGTGCAAATCAATGTGCCGTCGCTGAGCTTTCGCACAATTGCTTCCCTCGCCTGCGGAAATTCTTCGCTTGCTTTAAATATCCGATATGTCTCCAAAAGCGGATGAACCATCTTGTTGTCCAACATCTTGAAGTTATGCATAATTATACAAACAACCCTTCTTTTCCTTTAAGCTTTAATATTGCTTCAACAAAGTAATAATCACCATAGATAATCGGGATATTGTGCCCCTTGTTATAGGCTTCCGTACCCATTTGAACAATTGCATCGTTTTCCAAGGTCCAATCACAATAGCGCTTTTCGGTCTCCCGAAGCAGTTTTAGTGCCGATGTCAGATATAAATCTTTTTCGTGCTCCCCAACATACTTTGCAATATCTATCAGACCGCTTGCGGCAATCATGCCAGCCGTTGTATCTTTATATACCGGCTGTTTGGGGCTTCTAAAATCGCAATTTGGAACAAACTCGTCCTGAGCAGACAGGGCAGCAATAAAATAATGAGCCGTAAGCTTTGCCGCATCTAAATATCGTATCTGCTTCGTATAATGATAGCTAAGCACAAAACCGTAAATTGCCCATGCCTGCCCCCGTGACCAGCACGAGCCCACGGCATATGCCTGACCTTGCAGACTTTCAAGATATTCTCCGGTATCCGGGTCGAAAACGTTAATGTGGTTTATTGAGCCGTCCGGACGCACAAAGGTTTCAAGCAACGTATCCGCATGTTTTATGGCAATTTGCTGATATCTGGGGTCTTTGATTTCATCGGACGCCCAATAAAGCAGGGGAATATTCATCAAGCTGTCTATAATTGCCCAGCCGGTAGCGTCACCATTCCATGCCCTTATAAAGTTTCCCTGTGTGTTGAATCTGGATGCCAAAATAGCTGCCGCCATGAGACCGCGTTTTCTCGACTCGGCATTTTGTGTTGTTTTATAGCTTGCCACGCTGGAGGGCAGCCACATAAAGCCAACATCGTGGTGCAGGCCTTCAAATCCGTAAAGTGCCTTGTCCAGCATAATCTCGTTTTTTTGCGCCAAGGCTTTATAATCCTCGTCGCCTGTCGCCTGATACATCAGCCACATAATGCCCGCCCAAAATCCGTTCGTCCACCAATATGGATGCTCGTGAGCCACAAATTTTCCGTTTTTTGTTGTATATGGTATCATATCGTGGGGCATTTGTGAAATTGTATGCTTTAGTTTTTTTTGCGTTTTCTCCCACACTTCGTCAATCCACTTGTTCATGAAATCCTCCTAATTTTAGTACATCACATACTGCTAATAGCTTCAATTTCAGGCTTGAAGCTGCTATGTATATCATCAAATATCATTAGCTTCCCAACTATGCCCTGCTGGGATTTTGAAATCTCCTCGGTATATACAAACCTTTGCTCTTCATTGCTGCCGAGTGTTATAGGGTATAGGCTTATATTTTGCAGCATTTTTACGTTGTTTTCGTCCTCTATATAAACGCACATTGCTACTACAAAGGTTTTGCTATTTAAATAGGTGCTTTTAAGAAACACCTCCGACTGCATCACCATTGTTTCCTCCGAGCCAGTGTTTTCATAACGTCCAATAACAGGCCTGTTATTCATGGTAAGATTGGACATATCCCAATCGTCATTTTCAATATAATATAAAGCCAAGTTAAACTCTCCGTTAACATCCTTGTTGGTGGTCACCTTAAGCTTGGCATTTTTAATCTCCAAGCCTTTGATATCCGAAATGTCAAACTTTAAATAAACATACCTTGCTCCGCCGTGAATTCTTGCTCCCTCTTTTACCTCGAAAGAATCTACTGCCAAGTCATTTGCATATTCGCCTCCCCTAATCCTTGCCACAATCTCCGGATATATCACATAGGTATCCTCCTGTGTGCTGACCACAATTTGCGGTTTATAATCAAGATTTGTGGTGCCTTGTTCCTTATAAAACGAAAGGCCGGCAGAGGAAGTTTGACTTTTAACGTTTACCATTATGGAAATTTTATTATCGTCCGGTTTTAACGCCTCGTGTGCAACAGCTTCAGTTACAGGCACCTCAAACTGTACATCCTTCAAAGTGCCGTCATTTACGGTAAAGAGGGAAATGGTCTTGGTATATCCTACTTTAAACGCTTTATTCAAAACAGTTAAGCCTTCCGGCACTCTTTCCTTATACTTTACGGTCAATGTAATGGGCTTGTTTGCGCTGTTTTCTCTTGTATAAAGAATAATTGTTTGGGATTTACCCGTACCTCCGGCAAGATAGCAGCTAAACACATTGTCCTGTGGTGTTTTTTGCAGTTCTGCAACAACCGCACTTGTAACGTCCAAGGTAAAGGTATGCGCTGATGTGCCAGCAGGGATTAAAACCGATGCGCTGGCTACGCTGGCCGCTGTAGGACGATTATTATAGTTTATGACGCCTTCTTGCCAAGTGTCGTCCTCTAAATGCATTGCATGGATGCTAATGTCATTTGTTGTTGCGCTGCCGTCTGCTTTTGACCCCATCATATGAACGGTCATTGTTACCGATTCAATGTCGTAGGTTTCAAGCCTTGGCCTGATTGCCTCCAAATTGAACTTGAAGTACGAAAGCCTCGAGCCTGTGGAAGTGATAGGCATATTATTTGTAGAACCATAGTTAGTTGCTGCCCTATCCTCATTGCTGCCATCCACACCCGCATCTGCAGATACCACAATGGTATCTTCGGGCAGTTGGGCAAACGCCACGGTGCTGAAGATACCCGACATAAGTAGCAATGCAATTAGCAAGCTCAAGATTTTTTTAATTTTTCGCATAGTTTTCTACCCCTTCCTAATATTTTTTGAAAAATCTGCATCTTGGTTTAACGATTGGATATAACTTCTACCTGCGGGCTTAAGCCCCCGCTTAAGCTATCCAGTATAAACATTTTCGCCACCAAGTCTTTTTCCTTAAGGTATGAAGGAATGTCGTAGGTGCAAATTAATCTTTTGTCCTCGCCCGGCTGTATTGTTACAGGATAAAGGTTAATGGATGTCAATATTTTGCTATCGTCTTCAGCTTTTTGGTAAACGGCCCATACTGCAACAAAAGACTTCTCCTGAGTATAGCTGCTGCGCAAAAGAACCTCCGCTTGATATCGCTTTATTTCGTCTTCATCAACGGGAACTTGATATACCGCAAACTCATTTATGGTTACCCATGACTGATACTCTGTTTGTCTGGTACACAGCTTGACATATCTTGCGTAAGAGCTTTCAACCTTGTAATACTCCATGTCCGTTGTAGTTCCGCTGCTTCTTCCTTCAAAGACCTGTGTCCAGTTTTTCCCGTCTTTGCTTGTAAACACATCAAAGCGTGTTTGGCGTATGTCGCCCTTGCCCCAGCTTGCTCCAACATATTGTATTTCCTTTAGTGCTCCCAAATCATAGATGAATTCGGCGTAAGTGGAATAATTAATGGTGGTGTTAAGCTTTCCGTCAACGGTTCGGCCTGCATCGCTGACAAGCTCGGTAGTGTTTTCCGCATTCACAACCTGATGCTTTTGCGCACCTTCAGGGAGCTCATATACAACCTTTATTCCGTACTGTAATACATAGTAAGTGTTAGGTAGAAGGTTCGGGTCGGAAGAGGAAACGGTAAACTTATGCAGCTTGGACCCTCCGGGCAGATGCTTTACGTCCACGCTGACCGTATCGCCTTCCTCGGCAACAGCCTGTACCTGCAAAAGCGAGCTTGTATCTTTTTGCTCCGGAATTTCGTAATAACGCTCTTGGCTGTCAAAGTTCTTAATTAACGAGCCGCCTACCGTAATTGCTTTTAAACGTGCATACTGACTGCTGCTGAGCTTCCATTGGGACAGCGGCACAACTTTGCTAAAGTCCTTTTGCCCAGAATATATATCAGGCATAAGTGAAACGGAAATGGTTTCCTTTTGACGTGCCGATAGCCTTATGTATAGCTTACGTGTACCTTCGTTAATATTTTGCCCTTCCGGATTGGGCGATGTAGGAAGGGGCTTTGCCTGCATAACGCCAAACCGGGCATCGGCAGGCGAGTTTATGGATACGGTGAGGGTTTTGGAGCCTTTGATTAGTTTTGCGGTTTTTCCGCTCTCGTCTATATCCACAACTGCGTCAGTGTGCATAAACCACCAAATATCCTGGGACGATTTAAGCTCCAGTTCATCCTGAACAACCAAGCTTTCTGTTTGGGCGTCAAAATAAACTCCACGTCTCATGCTATTGGCATATTTACTGTAAACCGGGGCCAAATCCGCTATGGCATAGCCGCCGTTATCGTTTTGCTCAAACGCAACTATCTTCGACGCTCGGCGCCCATCCTGCCCAAGTGATGTGTCGGGGCTTATCACGATTGTATTATGTCCTTCCGCCCTAACCCTATAATAGGTAGAACGCTCTTCCCTAAAATATCCCGGCAGTTGATAGACATCCTTTGCCAAATCCTTCGCCCAGCGTTCCCCCATGGCATCATAAACAAATGTGCCGGCATGCCCATGACCATGCCCGTCCAATGTATAGGAACCCAGCATGCCCACAAATGCACCGGAATTAAACCGCCATGTGTTGCGGAATGTGGCAAGGTCAACCTGCGGGTATAGCCTGTTGTACGGGAAGTGGTAGCTGTGCTCTAAGTTATTCGGATTATACCAGACAATATCCTCCACCTTATAGAACTCTTTATATTTGTCCTTTGCAAGCTTGAGATTATATGCGGCAAGCTCCGGCTTACCTATTTTATCCGCAACATAATACGCAGCAGCATTATTTCTGATACCGGAGTTTGAATCGCCATAGTCAAACACGCCGCCGGAGCCGGTAACATAAAAGGGAAATTCCAATGTATCCTTAAGCCCCGGAACATCGCAGATATATCCGTAGTCCTTTCCGGTTGCCACTTCAAGGGAAGCAAGATACGGGAAAAGCTGATTTGCTATAAACTCCCAATAATCCAATCCTTCCCAATACCCTCCGCCTTGTTGAAACTCTTCCAAGTTATACTCCAATGACCTTAAAGTTACTCCCAATATTTCGGATGTAACGTCCGGATACACCTCTGCTATGGCTATTGCGGCAATGCCAATGCCGCTATTGCACACAGAGTTCCAATTGCCTGCGTTAACCGACCACCAGGACTGTCCTTTTGTAGTAGGCGCCCTATATACAATATCCAGTGAATACTGCAATGATTTTGTCAAAATAGCCTCTTCTATTTCAGAGCGCTGCTGGGGTGTTAAATAATCATATATCCAGTCATATCCAATGGCTGTTCCCAGTGACACAACCGCTAAATTCAAATAGTCCTTAAACCAAGTAGGCGAGTCCACCCTTGTTTTTATTTCCTCATATACCCGCTGTGCATAACTTTCGTCGTTTTCAATCAGATATACAAACGCCATATTTTGGATGCCAAAGCGATATGTGTTGTATTGTACCAGGCTTCCCACTTCCGACTCATAAGCAATTTTGGCTTCATTCTTGACATATTCATACATCTGGGCGACTTGAGCATCTTCCCTGATTTTTCTTTTAATTTCCTCTAATTGTGGGCGATTAAACAAAATACGCGGGTGCTGCCCTTGCATATTGCCGGTTATATCCTGTAAAATCTCGGTCCCCTGCGGGCGAGGATATACTACACACCTTATAATCTCCTTTAAAACCTCTTCATCACTGAAGTTGTTAGGGTCTAATTCGACAGGCGTGTCAGAAATCAAAACCAATCGGTCGTATGTCATTACCGATTTGCCAATGCTGCGGGCAATTTGATTGGCAGGCAAATACACAATATCCTCTTTTGTTAAAATAGAATATGTATCACCGGCATTTTGCCCCGTTACCGAAGCGGTGCCTGTGTTTAGGTCAATTGTTATTACATAGTCGTTGTAGGTGATGCTTACCTTAACCTTTTGGGAATCCCATGCTACATTTTGGTTTAGGTAATTAGCAAAGAACTCCAAGGGCACATAATACGCTTCGCCACTTCGGAATGTAGTAACAAACTTGTTTTCAGCACTTATGGGAATGCGATATCCGTTAAAAACCGCGTGATTTGCCTCGTTTACAAGGGCAAGCTTATCCACCAAAGCCATGTGGGCCTGCGCTGTATATGTTTCATATAACGGGTGCAGGACAGATGTTGATGAGGGCTGGGAGCTTACCAGCAATTCGCTTGTTTTCATCAATCCGTTGCCATTATAAATATACACTCCCAAAATGCTGATTTCAGATTCAGCCAAGCCATTCTCTGCCACAAATCTAAAACCGGTAAATGTGCGCTCAAACAATTGATTGGCAAACGACATATCTCCAGCCTTGCTGCCGTTTATGAATGTTTGAAGTGTTTTGTCAACCGTATTTACCGCAACCGAAATATCATATGTTTTGTTTGGCTCATATGAAACGGTCGGCCTTGAATTCAGCAGAATGTTTCCCTGACTATCAAATTTAATAATATCAAGCACATTGTCTTGGGTATCCCTAAGCCCTACACTAAAGCTTTGATATTGAGCAAGGACACACGCCATTTGAAAAACAAACATGCCCTGAATGGATGTGTCAAGAGATTTGCTTACAACAGCGGTTTTATCCTTTGTTCTTATTTTTAGCGCCTTGCTGAGAGAATTTTCCCGTTGATAAACAAAAACATTGTCAATATTGGACTGCCAGCCATCCGGCAGCTCTCCGACATTTGTTCCGTTAAAGTTTTCATAATAATAGATGGATTGCGCATGGGAAGTCGGATGCCAAGAGGGCAACACCGAGGAAAAGACCAATAAACAAAGACCAATGCAAAGGATTTTTCTAATCATCTTATTCACTATAACCCCCCTTTCTATCTGTTAATAACAAAAACATTTGACACTGTACCACTTCTTAAAGAAACAAACACATACGAGATTTGCTCTTTGGACTGCTGGTATGTTGTAATATCAGCATAAGACCCTTTTGATATTTTCCCGCTTTTTACATCAAATTTTATCATGGGTGCAGTTAATACATCAAAGGCCGCCAAACCTGCCGGAGTAAAATCATATACTCCATCTTCGTTGCGGTTTATGGACAATCTAATAAATCTTGAATCCGCATAGTATGCCTGACCGTAGTAAATTGCCACTCCTCCGCTAACCTTGCCGTCAAACCAATTTAAATTTCTGTCTCCGTTCATCTTGTGCATTCTGTCATTTTCAAAATCATACTGCAGCGCCCAAACGCTAATAGAACCATTGCTTTCATTAAAGCGGATTATGTCGCCTTGTTTTAGCATTGTACCTTCGTCCCTGTTTTTATATACCATAAAATCATGGTCGAATTTATAGCTGCGAAGGGTGCCGGCTACATATACGTTTAGTTGGTGCACAATTTCCCCGGAATCATCAATTGCCGTAACTATTTTGTCAACCATTCCAAAATAACTGTTGCTTGATAGTGCTGAAACATCGGGCTTTGGAGCCGAGCTTATAACAATAACCTTTGCCAAGCCGCCGTCTTCCAAACTATATGCCTGCACGTTACGGTTTGTAAAATCGTTAAATCCGCTAACATCCATAACGCCATAAAACTTCTCATCAATGTCAAACCGTGCTTGTGGTGTGTTTTCACCGGTAATCCCTTTAAAAACAATTGAGCCATCGTCCACAAAAAACTTTCCAATTCCTTGGGAATCATAAAACGTGTACGCACGGGCACGATAGTTAAAAGTGCCGGAGTGTTCCAAAACCAGCCTGTCTTTGTCTTGTGAATCCATCAAGTCGTTTTTGGTGTCTATGGCGCCTATAAGTCCGTCCTCACTTATTTTATACCTAATTGGCTGACGGCTTATATACTGTTTGCCTTCGTAAGTCCACGCATCCAGCGCCTGCATTAAGATTGGCCACATATCATTGCGACTTGCCGTGGCACCGTCAATTATTACGGATTTTGAAATACCCAGTATATCAATTTTACCATCTTGGGTGACCAATTTTACCTTCGGCTCAAACCGAAGCCCCTTCCCTTGCACAGCATCCAGCGCATACCCGTACCTCCACTGGCTTTGACTATATGTCAGGGTAACCACATTTGCCTCGCTGTCCAGTCTGGCAACTACATTTTCCCCTAAAAACACAGGCAAGTTGGTGGACAAGAAATACTGGGACAGTTTGTAGAAAACCCCGTTTATCTGTATATACTCTGTGTCGTACTGGGTAATCACCCCGCTTATGGAATTATCCTCCACATGTATTTCCATAAGATTCGAGCCCGGCACCCAATATATCGACAGCATGTCCCCAGCTTTAAGGCTTTGCATTTCAATTTGTGTGTTTTTCTTATAAATTACAGCCTGCTCGCTCTTTTTCCCGCTGTCGGGAATGTCGATATACAGTCCATCCACATATTTATCTATAATACGGTTTAAGGTTAAGTTTACAGAGCCTACAATCATGGTTTGGAAGCTTTTAATTATTGCCGTCTCGTACACTCCGTCATCATCAGCATCTATCAATTTAATAACGCCGTTTTCCAATTTAAAATGAGATTCATTCAAATCGTCAATCGACCTTTTATTAAATACAACATCTGCTTTTGAAGAAAGGCGTACGGATTCAAGCCTGCCGGACCCCTCGGCTTGCGAATACGATAAAACATTGTCCTTGAAGGAAGTTACATCCTTGCCGTTTATATATGTAATGTTAGCCTCTTTTGTGCGGCTTATGCTGTGCAAAACGAAATGCCGAGACAGCATATCGTCTGTTTTATAGTATATCTTCACTTTTTCGCCGACCATATCCGCCAAGGAAAACGTGTCGTCTGTAACTTTAAGCTCTCCAACCACAGCCTCGCCCTTATCGGTTATTATCTCGGGCACCAATGATATGCCATTAGCCGAGAAAACTTTTCCTTCATAAACCTGTATATGCATTTTTTCCGATAGAAGGATTTTGCCTTTTTCGGTTGTATAGCTGTTTTTATAGTCAAAATTTTGTATTAACACTTCTGTTTCCAAGGCACGCATTATTACAATTGCGGCAATGCTTCTTTTAACATATGAGCTGCCCGAGATTTCAAGGCCTTTTGTAAGGCCAAGCATATTTGCAATGGCAAAGGAGCTTTCGTCCTTGCGATTAGCCATTAACGGACCGTAGCCCAACAGCTTTAAAATTGCCGCAACAAAGTCTTCCCCCGAAACTTCGTCATAAGGTCGAAACGTGTTGTCGGCATACCCTTGCATTAAATTCAATTGAGACACAATATATACGGGAGCATACTCCGGCAGATTGGCCGTGGCATCCGCATACTCATTATCATAAAAAGCGCTGCCTTTGCCAAAACCTAAAATATTTGACAAAACAGTGGCCAGCTCAAGCCGTGTAAGGTTTTCGTCCGGTCGAAATGTTATGTCGGAGTCGTCAAATACTTTAAGCTGCCTTAGCGTAATAATTGCATTATATCCGACCGAATCCTTGGTTACGTCGGCAACACCGGAGGTGCTTCCAACCAAAGGCATCGATGCAATAATTGTTACAATTAATATCATGATGCAAAATCGCTTTAACATAATCAACATACAAATCCTTTCATATTCAATTTAACAAATGAATTGCAACTATTTCTCCATTAATTTTAGCAGTTCAAATATAACCTTTGCCGCTTCCTCACGAGTGGTAGCTGCATTCGGCTGAAATTCGTTTGCATCATTTCCTTTTATGATTTGTCGTCCCGACAACATGGCAACAGCATCTAAGGCATAATCAGAAATCTGGTTTTTATCTTTAAAGTCAGGCAAGGCGCTGTCGGTGGAAATTTCAATTTCTTTAAGCTCTAAAACCCGATACATAATAAGGGCCATATCCTGCCGGCGGATAGAGTCGTTTGCACCGACGTATCCATTGCCATATCCATATATAATTCCTTGTTGAATTGCTGTGCATATATAAGGATAAGCCCAATTGTCAGCACTTAAATCTTTAAATTCATGCTTCTCGCTTTCGCTATCCAGCTTAAAGGCTATACTTATCATTTTTACAAATTCAGCCCTTGTAACCGGCTTTTTAGGCTCGAAAAGATTCAGATGGTTTCCTGTTACAACTCCTTTGTCCTTTAGATGGCGTATGGCTTCATAGGACCAATCCTCCCTGCTAACGTCCGAAAATGCCACATCCGCCGGCACGGGAGCTTCCTTCGCATCTTGAACAAGATTAGGGTCCAGATTATATGTTCTGCCGCCACCGGATTTTACAGCAGGTGCAGCCGATGACTTTTTAGCTCTTTCATTTTCATATACTTTAGTGCAGGCAGATTCAAACAGATTTGCAATATCGCCGATGGTTTTTACATTTTTAACATCTTCAATCATAAGCTTATATACATCGGAAACAATATTAATCTTTTTGTACGTTGCAAGAGCGGTGCTTGACAAATTAATATAATCGCTAAACTTTTCCGTTATATAATATTTTAAAGACGAATGGTTTATAGAGTTTGTAATCTGATGGATAATAACACTGTCAACAAAGTGAGATTTTACATCTAATCCCTTTTTGATTACAGACTCACAAAAAAGCCCTAAAACATTATCCCTGTCTTGTTTAACGCTTTCCAGCTGGGAATATGCTTCCCAAATGTCTTGGGGTATATCAAACAAGGCTTTTTCGTTGTTTAAAATTAGGGACATTGATTCAAAATCACATTCTGCAGAAAATCGGTTTATATTATGCAGTATAATGTGTTTTTGAACCTGTGCAATTGCATCCTCAACGCTTTCAAACCCGTCTTTTGGCCTTTCGCTTATAAAGCTTTCGGCAATTTCTACCTTCTCGTCAAATTCTAAATCATAATATTTTAGCTCTCTTTCGCTAAAATCCAAATATTCATCAATTACATTTAAAATAACCTCGGCGCTTTCAAAAGAATTAATTTCATTTAAAAAGCTTTCCAAAATCGTAGTTTTATAGTATTTTAGCGATAGCTGCACGTTTTGGTCCGACTCTTGCGATTTAACATGAAGGCTATACTTTTTGCTGTTTACCTGCTCATTGTTTACAAACGAGATGTGAAACTTCTCATCTTCCTGAGGGTATAGTATATCCGCAAAAACCACATCTTCTGCTTTAAGATTGCTTAAATCTGCGGAAAAATCATACACAAGCACCGAAATCGGCTTGTTTCGCGTTGTTGATACACTCCCCGATACGGACATAACGCCGCTATCACGATTTATGTCAAACTTCACATCTTGAAGCAGTGGCGCATCTTCCGAATTTGGATAAGAAGTCGGAGCAACTGTGTTTTGCATACCTTCCGCATCAAAATAAACATATGAATTGTAAGGGCTAACGTCAGTAATGCTATTGGCCGCCCAAATTTTTATATAATGCCCCGTCGTTTCGTCCACAAGGAAGGAAGCATCATACTTTTGTGCTTGTTGCGGTGGAATTGTTTTTCCGCTTTCGTAATGAAAACCTTTTAGCTGCAATGCATTTTGCTGCTCGTCATAGCAGTACAGCCCGAAAAAAACCACCGGTGTTATTGCTGCTTCCGAAATATTTTTAAGCTCCGTTTCGCACTCAATCTCTCCGTCCTCCAAGGATAAGATTGTGCTTTCGTTTTTTGAAAACACTGTATTTTCAAAGGAAACAACAGGCCGCATATCATATTCCACAATAAGCCTTGCGCCTTTGTTGGCACCATTTTCTTTTGAATAAAGGGTTATGGTTTGTGAGAAATATTTATCAAAATCAAGCATACAGGAAAAAACAGTATCGCCTTTTTCAAGCTCTTCCAAAACGGCGCTTGTAATGTCAAAATGCATATCCATACTGGTAGTGCCGACAGGTACCTCCACCTCGTCACTTACAAAGTGGCTGCCCGCAGGTCGGTTATTAAAGGTCAATCCAACGGAAGAGGGCTGGTCGGGAAGCGAAATACTTCTTTCTGTACCCTCCACCCATGAATCGTCCTCCACATAATACACCCTTGCTTTGGTTTCCGATGTTGTTGGCGTGCCGCTGGACAGTGCTCCAATGGTTGTAATTTGAAGTATTACGGATTTTACCTCTAAATGCTGGCTATATTGCTGAATTTCCGTCAAATCGAACTTAAAATAAGGATACCTGCTTCCATTTGCCCTATATGTCAAGTTATTGGAAGCACCATAATTCATATCCGCTCTTTCCGCATTTGTTCCGTCCACCCCCGCATCTTCTGCAACCAAATATATCTTGCGCTGGGGAGAATAATCAGATGCATAGACAAAATTGCACATGGAAAAAAGCATTGTTGATATTAAAGCGATTACTAAGAATTTTTTCAAAATCAGCACTCTCCTCTTAACCTTTTACAGAGCCTATTAAGGTCCCTTTGGCAAAATACTTTTGTAGGAATGGATAGACACAAAGAATCGGCACAATTGCAATAACAATAGTGGCATATTTTACAGATTCCCTTGCCGCAGAGGAATCACCTATGTCCGTTACAACATTACTGGTGTCCCCTATAAGTAGAATTTCTCTAAGTACAAGCTGCAACGGAAATTTCGCCCTATCTTGAATGTAAATCATAGCCGAAAACCACGAATTCCAATGCCCAACCATGTAGTATAGGGTAATAACAGCAAGCACAGCCTTTGAAAGCGGGATAATAATTATAAATAAGATATGGTAATCATTCGCGCCGTCGATTTCTGCCGCCTCTATCAAGCTGTCAGGCAGGCTTTCAAAGTTATTTCTTAAAATTATAAGGTTAAAGCTGTTAATTGCTGTAGGCAAAATCAATGCCCAATACGAATCTAAAAGGCCCAAGCTTCTTATGTTAATATAATTTGGAATCAGCCCGCCGCTAAAATACATGGTGAAGATAATAAACACCATAAATTGTGCTTTGTATCTAAACTTTTTTCTGGATAACACATAGGCTGCAAGACAGGTAAGCAGCATATTAATCAGAAGCGAAACAATAACAACAAACAGCGTATTACCATACGACCTTAGTATAAGCGGATGCTTAAACACCATATTAAAAGCGCCAAATTGAAAGCCCAGCGGCCTTAAAAGAAGCCCGCTGTTTTGTAAAAGCAGTGTACTGTCGCTTACAGACGCAAAAAGGACATACACAACCGGATATAGCGTAACCAGTGTCAGTAAAGTAAGTATTAAGTAAATAACAGAAATAAATGTTTTCTCCATAAAAGATGTTTTCACTATAGTTCCCCCAATTTACCATAAGCCCATCTGGTTAAACTTACGGCTTAAATGATTTGTGCTAAGTAAAAGTATAAAGTTGATAACCGAATTAAATAGTCCTACCGCAGTGGAAAAACTGTAGTTGAATTCCAAAAGTCCTTTACGGTAGATAAAAGATGATATAACATCCGCTGTTTCATAAGTTGCAGGGTTATACAGCAAAATAATTTTTTCAAAACCTACGTTCATAATAGAGCCAACCCGCAGTATAAGCATAATAAATATAACCGGCATAATAGAAGGTATGGTAATGAATATTATTTGCTTAAACCTGCTTGCTCCGTCAATCTGCGCCGCTTCGTAAAGCTCTTGGTCTATTCCGCTAAGGGCAGCCAAATAAATTGTTGCTCCCCAGCCAATGTGCTGCCAAATACCCGAGCTTATATAAATCGTCCTGAAATATTCCGCCCGCAAAAGCAACGATGTCCTTTCCCCGCCCATAAAGACAATAATATCGTTGATTAATCCGTCCGATTCCGTTAAGTTCTTGATAATGCCGCATACTACCACCAAGGAAATAAAGTGCGGCATGTATGTAATTGTCTGACAAATCTTTTTAAACCTTGCATTTTGCACCTCATTTAACATAAGTGCTAAAATAATCGGTGCCGGAAACGCAAACAATATGTCATAAAAATTAATCAGCAAAGTGTTTCTTACAACCATTGTAAAATTATAGCTGGAGAAGAAATTAATAAAATGCTTAATCCCGACAAAATCGCTGCCAAGAATCCCCTTCGAGGGCTTGAAGTCATGAAACGCCATCAAAATGCCATACATGGGCTTGTAGCAAAAAAGCAAATAGTATAGCACAACAGGAAATAACATTATATACAGGTTTCTGTTTACAGATAAATCCTTCATTGCCGTTTTAAAAGCATTTGATGACACTTTCATCGTATTATTTGATGTTGGTTCGACAGAAGTTTTCATAAATCATTCCTCATCTGTTTTGATATCGTATGTATGCATCTTGCTGAATTTTTACCGCTTCTTCAATTCCCATTGATTTTAGCTGCTCAATATATTTATCATAATTTTCAAGGGGTTCCGTACCCATAATAAATTTTGTTCTCATTTCATTAGCATAATTATTTATATTATTCATAATATTGCTTAACCTTTCGCTTTCCTCCACAGTAAAGGTTAGTGGCGGATAGCCGCGGTACACAGGCATGTTCTTTTTAAAAGCCTCCCGTGCTTGAATCTGCTGCGGCAACATAGTTTGTTCGGAAGTGGCCGGCAATATCAAAGCCACATACGGTCCGTTAAACCTATCATATCTTGCCAGCATGTTTTCTTCAACCGGAGCATTTATAACTGTATCGGTATAACGCAGCACACCATCTTCAATTACAAACGATTCGTTTTCCACACCAAAGTTGTTAATATAAGCGCCTTCTTCCGTATAGCCATAATCCAGCCACCTGGCCGCAAGCTCCGGATTTTTGCAATGGGTGGTAATTGCCGCCGCAAAATAGTAGTAAAACGGCAGATTGGCAGCTCCGCTAAAAGATTCTTCGTCTTTGCTTAAAGTTGGGTTAGCAGCGCCAATTAAATCAAATCTTTCGTCTTTTTCCTGCATAACACGCAAATATGTACCCATTTCGCTGCCAATCAATCCTATAAAGGCACCGCTTTTGCCGGAAAGAACCTTGCTCTCTATCGATTTTTTGTCCGCCATTGGAAAATCCTTGTCCAAAAGGTTTTGCTTATACCAGCGTGCCATAATAGCTAAAAAGTCTTTATACTGTGGGTCATAGGGCCCGAAATAAATTTTGTCGTTATCGGTGTACCAGCTTAGCTCGGTTTTATAAGCGCCAACAATCGCACCATATAAAAGCATGCTTCCATTGGCTTGGTTTGCCCTTACCGCAAAGGGTGCGGTGGCATTCTTTTTGTCCCTAAATTCAATCAAAACCTTTTCCCATTCATCAATGGTTGTTGGTGGCTCCAATCCCAAATCATCCAGCCAATCTTTTCTAAACATGGGTCCCCAAAATATGGACTCCTCATAGTTTTTTCTAATTGTGGCATAAACATAATATTTGCCGCTGTCTGTGCGCGCCATCTTGTCCAGTCCGGGTATGCCTGACAGCTCCCTCTCATAATTGGGTGAGAACTTCATAAGGTCATTTATAGGAATTATAATACCATCTTCAATGGCTTTTTCCGCTCCTCCCGGATAGCCGCTTGTCCAGTTGCTTTCAATTATATCGGGATAGTCATTGGAAGCAAGCAGAATATTCAGCTGTTCTTGTTGTTGACCTTGGGCGGGATGGATATATTTAACGGTAACGCCCGTCTTTTTTTCCAGCTCCTTGCCGATAGGTGTGTCAGCAAAGTTCGTATAGTTTTTGGCTGTATTGGTGTTTAGTACGCCCCAATAAGTCAGCGTTTCTTCAGTTTCAATCGGATACTGCCCAATGGGCGTTGTGATCGCCTGGGAAGATGTTGATTTTTGGTTGTCTCCTCCCCTGTTGGCACATCCTGAAATAATTGTGGCTGCCATAAGCAACCCAACCATGAAAAAGAATCCTTTTTTAATTGATTTAACAGACATGAGTCAGCCTCCCGTTTAAATTAATTTCAATTATCGCCTCTTTTTGTCATTTACAATTATACCGCCCAAAACCGCAAAGTCAATTTATATTGTGAATAAACCATATGTAAAAGGTGAAAACCCCATATAAAAAACAGCAAATCAATGTGTAATTTGCTAAATGATTAGTTTTTTACACAAAAAAACGGGCTATTTTTCAATAGCCCGGCAGACTGTAGACAAATGAGGTATCGAAAATGTGATTTTTTGATACCTCATTAATTTTTCTATGAAATTCAATGTTTTTGAAAATGAGTGTAGCAAAATGGACGGTAGCAACCCATTCTTCTTTTTCC